>JAZGGI010000041.1 GCA_036480375.1 Candidatus Zixiibacteriota bacterium | reverse complement strand
TCTGGCAATCCTGTGAACGGATCGGGAGAACTTATCTACAAAACAGGTTTTAAAACCTCAGGGAAGGATCAGTTTCATCCCGATCCGCTCTAATATAATAACTATCCGGATTTAAGATACAAGGGAAAGAGCCCAACGGGCAGGACTAAATCTCTGATTACTCCTGTTTCATAAATCTGAGGTGTAAAGGATGTCCTGATACAAACTGTAAACTATGTCTTGACACAGAACAACGAGGACGTCTGCCGCCCACCGAACAATAAGAATGTAAATTTTCTTCCATCGTCTCCTATCTCCTCTACATCTTCCTTTTCCACTTCACGCCCGTCGGAGTGTCTTCGAGAATGATGCCTTGAGCCAGAAGCTCATCATTTGTTTTTTGGATAGGTCGTAGGTCTCGTAAAAGTAAGTGGGTACCAGACACCCAAAACCTGAAAAACTAAGATTTGAAATCATTTTTTTTCGAAGTTTATTGATTAATCCAAATTTCACTTACTCCCCACCAGTAATTAGCGATAAAGATATCAAGATCGGAATCGTTATCCAGATCACCTATAACCACTTTTCCAAATCTGACCGGCTGCCCAAAATGTTCCTTACACGAGACAAAGCCACCAAATCCATTATTCATCCATAATCGATAAGGTTGCCCCATTATAGAAATCAACAAATCAGGATAGTTGTCGTTGTTAAAATCATTCGACACAATATTAATAATTCGTCCCTCTAAAGATACGACTTGTTCCGATTTTCGGAATTGTCCACGGGCATTATTCAGAAATATTTCAACTAATGACTTATTGTCTTTCCCCGCGATTGAAACCAAGGCGTCTAAATCACCATCGCTGTCAACATCAACAAGAAGTGTCCGGCCGCCGGTCGCCATTGTATCAGACAGTTCGTACTTTTCGACAAAGTTCCCGTTGCCGTCATTAAGCAATGTTATATACCCCAGTCCTGTTTGCCTTACAAATATATCAACATCGTTATCGCGGTCTAAATCTCCCCAGAATGCATTGTCGGGATAGGTCATTTCAACATCTTTGAAATGCGCTGCTCCGTCATTCAGATAGATCTTATTTTTATCTTTATGGTAATAGATAACTGCGTCCAGATCACCATCATTATCAATATCATGCAGCTCTGCATTATTTCCCGCCATATCCTTGTCGCCAAAATCCTGACCAGAGTCATGGAAATTCGCTTTGCCATCGTTGATGTAGACTTTGCTCGGGGCTGTGTGCAGAACGTCGTTGTCATCGGTGTACCGGCCACATGAAATAAGAATATCGAGGTCGCCATCATTATCCATATCGCCCAAGTCAACGCCGTGGCCGAGGTTTGTCAGTATTTGCTCGGAATTAGTAAAAAAACCTTTACCGTCATTTAGCCAAACCTGGCTATTACAATAAGCCATATTGCAAAACACAGCATCAAGGTCACCATCGTGGTCGAGGTCCCCGATAGCTATTGTCTGGGTAATAGTCGTATCAAAAGCCTGTTCGCTTATTCCGAAAGTCAACTGATCACACGAGCAAACATCTGCAGCTATCCCGCAAAACAGAAAACCTATCGTAACTAATACGGGCATAATATTGTTTATCATAATTTACATTCCCATCAGTTAGTGGATTCGCGTAGCGAAATTGTGACCTGGTAAATTCTATTCCCCCTACATCTTCCTCTTTCATTTGGCGACTTTGAAAGTAAGGCCGGTTTTTATTTCGATGTAATCATCCTTAAAAACATTTTTGAATATTTCCCGGGCTTTTTCACCCGTGCAGTGACATGGAGCCATATATTTTGTCAAGCCCCGTAATTCATTAGCAATACTTTGAACTTGTTCAGAATCGGTAACTGCAAGGTGAAATCCGCCCATCACAAAATAAATTTCTTTCTTCATCAAAGACTTAGCCCGCCGAACAATTTCGACAATTCCGGGATGGGAACATCCGGTTAATATGATTAATCCATTCGTTGTATTGATGATTAACGCTTGCTCGTACGTTTGATCTTCAAACATTCCCGTTGAATGAAAATGCTCATTTAGTTTGAACGGTTCCATTATCTGAATAGTATCCGAAACATATTGTTTTACTTTTTCAAGTTTTCCAACGACATAATCCCGTCCTTTCGGAGACTGATTTTCGGGAAATGAAAACGGAAGATATAATGCGGGTCTATCGCATTTTTCTATAATGCCTGGTAATCCTCCGATATGATCCGAATGAAGGTGAGAAATAAAAATAAAATCTATCCTGGAACAGTCCAAACCCAATGCTTCGGCATTTTTCGCGAGAATTTCTGCAATTCTTCCTCCATCAAACAAATAGAAATGGTCCGCGATCTCAATCAAACATGAAAAACCCTGGTCACCGACAAATGAATCGTTTAAAGGCACGTCGTTGTAAAGAATCGTGAATGAAATTTCGTTGGCATTGATTAGCTTTTCCTGACCTCCAACTCCGGAGGAAAAACCTGATATTATACCCAGCGAAAGCAGAAATTGAAAAAATAATCTCACTTCCGGCTCCTGTTTGACTATTTATTCAAATCATCCAGAGCATCAACCGAAACCCAGAATACCTCGCATTGCCAGGGAATAGACACTAACTTAAGAAAGAAAAAATATTTCCCGTCCGGCGATAATCGCGGAAAACTGGTCGATAAATGTCCCTTATTAAATTGTTCTCCCAGGTTTATTGCTTGTTTCCAGGTCCCGTTCTGATTTTTAAAGCTGATATATAAATCACCGCCTTCGGTTCCGTAGTGACCGGGCCTGCTCGAATAAAAAACGATGAATCGTTCATCCGGAGCAACGCATGGATGCAATTCGGTTGCGCTGGAGTTTATGGAGTTTCCTAATTTTTCAGCATGATGTTGTTCGTCCGGTGGAAATTTTATTTTATAAATGTCACGCGAATCGAAAAAAAGATTCCCGGGTTCAGACAGATCACTTCCATTTTCCCACCCCGGAGTTCTAAAATTGAGTGGTTTGGGCGAACTCCAGCCATCGCTTATTCTTTCCACATACCAAATATTTCTCTCCCCGGTTTCATTCATTCCATCCCCGTTCAGTTTCCTTGCCGAGGAAAAAATCAAATATTTGCCATCTCCTGATATTGAAGGTGAGCCATCAAAAGAATCACCGGAAAATGAGGCAACCCGAGGAGAAGTCCAAATATCATCAATCATTTTCATTACGAATATCTTTTCGGAGTAACGAATACTGAAATCCATTGCCGAAAAATAGACCTCTTTGCCGTCGGGTGTGAAAACCGGCGCACTGTGAAGTTTGTACCCCGGATGCATATAAGCGAAGGGAAATTTTGCCGGTGTTTTATCCGGCGGTTCCTGACCCAGGTAAGGACCGGTGAGCATAGGGAAATCACTTTCCTGAGGAAAAGATATGCCTGCCATTATCGCGAGCAAACAAACAATAATAAATTCTCTTTTCATTTTGATATCCTTACTACTTCATTTTTTCGGTTTCAGATCTTCTATAATTTTTGCACAAATCCAATAGATATCTCCCTCTGAGCTAAAAAACAAGTATTCACCGTCAAAAGTAATATGTGGAATAGCGGCATGTTTCGGGAAATCGATATATTTGTTAATATTGATTGAGGGACTCCAACTACCTTGCTCATTCCCGAAACTGATATACAGATTTTTCGTGCCTTCCTGGTCAATATTCGAATCGAAAAGGATAAACTTTTCATCAGGATCAATGAATGGATGTCCTGCCCAATTTCGACCGTTTATTTCATCGGGGAGTCTTTCCGGCTGGGCGTATTCCCCAGCCCTGTACTCTGCTTTGTAAATCCCTCTATCAATGTTACCTGTAAAATATATTGTCCCATCCTTCGCCTGGGTCACAAACATAGGTTTCATATCGCTAACAGGCGGTCCCAAAACTTTGCTTTCTTTCCATACCCCATCTTCTTTTTGAACAAACCAAACATTCATTTGATTATTTGTTGTTATGTTGGCAGGAAGCGGTCTTCTGGAATTGAAGAATATCGTTTTGCCATCTGGAGAAAAGTTGGCCTCAGATTCTCTATTGCCGTCGCTGAAAGGAGAAAGCTGAGGCTTTAACCAATATCCATTCTCATATTTCATATAGTAAATGCGGTTTTGCTTCGTACCTTCTAAGCGTCTCGTAAAGAGAATCTCTTTCCCATCAGGTGAAATTGTAATGCCCAATTCGAAATCACTATCAGTTGATACTATTCCGGGAGCAAAAATAATCGGTGTTTTATCCGGCGGTTCCTGGCCCAGGTAAGGACCGGCCAGTTTTGGGAAATCATTTTCCTGAGAGAAGGATATGCCTGCCATTATCGCGAGCAAACAAATAAGAATAAATTCTCTTTTTATTTTGATATTGCCCTCTCTTTATATTTGGGGTTTTGCCGTTCTGTTAAATCCTGCGCCGAGAGGTGTGTGACCTGATAGCAATTCCCCCTACATCTTCCTCTTCCATTTAACCCCAGTCGGAGTGTCTTCGAGGATGATGCCCTGGGCCAATAGCTCATCGCGGATGCGGTCGGCTTCGGACCAGTTTTTATCTTTACGAGCCTGATTGCGAGCCTCGATCATCGCCTCAATCTCAGAATCCAGAGCAGCGTCATCTTTCTTGCGGAGTCCAAAAACAGTGTCGAATCCATCCATCGCTTCCAGAACGGCATCCGCTTCGGCCATGGACAATTTGTTTTCCGCTTTCAAGCGATTGATATCCCGAATAATATTAAAGACAACCCCAAACGCCTCGGAAATATTCAAATCATCATCAAGAGCCTCAACAAAATCGGTTTTGGCTTTGTCGATCAAACCGGACGCCTCTCCCCCGTTTTTATCCGAGGTAACGTCACTCAGGTTATCGATAAAATCATTATACCGTTTTACGCCTTCACGGGCGGCATCGAGAATATCAAACGAAAAGACAAGCTGCATCCGGTAATGCGTCGATATCAGAAGATACCGAATAGCAACGGGCGAGTATCCCTTATCGAGAATATCACGCAGAATATAGAAATTCCCCAGCGATTTCGACATCTTGTCTTCTTTTAATTTCAGATGCGCGCTGTGCAGCCAGTAGTTGGCGAATGGTTTGCCTGTCGTCGCTTCCGATTGCGCGATTTCATTTTCGTGATGCGGAAAAATATTATCGACTCCGCCGGTATGAATATCAAAATGCTCGCCGAGGTATTTCATCGACATCGCCGAGCACTCAATATGCCATCCGGGCCGGCCTTTGCCGATTTCGGTTTCCCAGAATACATCTCCGTCGGCCTCATCCCAGCCTTTCCACAAAGCAAAATCGGTGGCGCTTTCTTTTTCATACTCATCAGTCGCCACCCGCTCGCTGGCTCCGGCCCGCAAATCCTCCAGCTTCATATGCGACAGCTTTCCGTAGTCATCCTTTTTGGAAATTCTAAAATAGATATCTCCGCCCGCTTCATAGGCATATCCCTTGTCGAGCAGTTTCCTGACCATCGCCACCATCTCAGGGATATGTTCCGTCGCCGCCGGATAGTCTTCGGCCCGATCAAAATTCAGAGTATCCAGATCTTCAAAGAAGGCCTTTTTGTATTTCTCCGTATATTCACTCAAAGAAAGACCCTGCTCTTTTGATGCCTTGATAGTTTTATCATCAATATCAGTCAGGTTCATCACCTGGGTAACTTTGTATCCTTTATATTTCAGATAGCGGCGCAGGATATCCTCAAAGATAAAAGTTCGCATATTACCGATATGAGAAAAATCATATAAAGTCGGTCCGCAGGTGTACATCCGCACATGACCGTCTTCGATCGGACGGAACTCTTCCTTGATTCGAGTCATCGTATTAAAAAATCTCAATGCCATCACATCACCTCGCGGTCAAAGACGCGACCGTTTTCTTATCGAGTTTCTTGACAACTTCCACAATTAATTTCAGGGTGTTGTCATAATCCTTGCGGTACATCATCGAATTATGGCTGTGAATGTACCTCGTCGGAGGTCCGATATAAATCGAGGGCACGCCGCTGCGGCTCAGGTGAATCCGCGAACCGTCCCCCGAACCCCGTTCCATATATGAAAGATTATACGGTATTTTCAGTCTTTTGGCCGTATCCATAAATAATTTTCTTAAGCGTGTATTGGGGATCATGCCGCCCTCATAAATTAATATCGACGGCCCGCCGCCAAACTTTTCCGGCCGACCTTTATATCCGGGAACATCCAAGGCAATGCCGACATCAATAACAATCGCGACATCCGGTTTGGAAACGTAAGCAACCGTATTGGCGCCCCGCAATCCGACCTCTTCCTGAACCGACCCCGCCCCGATAACCAGGTTAGGATGTTTCCCCTTTTTAAGTTTACGCATCGCCTCGACCACAAGTGCGCAGGCAATACGATTATCAATCGCCTTGGCCATGTAGATATTTTTATTATTCATTATGGTAAATTCACTATCGGGGACAATCGCGTCGCCAACCTCAATCCCCAGCTTTTTGGTTATATCGAATTTTTCCATCCCGCCGACATCGATAAACATATCCGCGATATCCATCACTTTTTTTCTTTCTTCGGGCTTTAATAAATGCGGCGGTTTACTCCCGATAACTCCCAGCACCGGACCTTTTTTGGTCAGGATTTTCATCCGTTGCCCCAACGCGACATGCCCCCACCATCCACCCAGCGACAGGAATTTGATAAAACCTCCCTTGGTAATCTCCTTGACCATAAACCCGATTTCATCCATGTGCGAGTCCACCAATACCCGGGGAGAATCGGCGGTTCCCTTCATCTCGGCCATTATCGAGCCCAGCTTATCATATTGTATTTCGCCCAGACCCTCCAAATATGACGCCATCACCTTCGTAATTTCATCCTCATGCCCCGAAGGTCCATAAGCATTGGTCATGTCTCTCAATAATTCCTGCGTAAAATCCATAACTCTTCCTTCCTATAATTATGCGATAATTTTCAACAATTCATCCAAACGATGTATCACCGGAAATCCTTCCGGCATCGGTTCAGGGTATTCCCGGCCTTCCCGGTATTTCAAAACGCCGTTCATTCCGAGTTCCTGCGGGCCGCGGACGTCCTCGATATATCTATCACCGACATAAACCGTATTTTCCGGAGGCAAATCGATAAGCTTCAAACCCTCTCGATATATTTCCGGTCGAGGTTTGCGCCACCCAACATCACAGGAATATACCCGAAAATCAAAATACGGCATAATCTCGTAATTTATCAAATCAACATCATGTTCCTCGCCGGGAAAAATCGTATTGGATATTATTCCCATCGGAAGGCTACGCTCTTTCAATCCATGCAAAGTTTCACACACACCATCGCAAAGAGTGATTCCCCTGCGAACGATTTCATAAAACGTCGTGACAAATTTCTGGCTTTGTTCAACCGGATTGTTAATTTCAAACTCCGTTAACAACTTTTCAAATGCCGCGTTAATTTTCCATTCTTTCAGAGTTTTATTGCCGCTACGCGGTACTCATTTTTTATCTCTTCCAGGCGGCCATTAAAAGTTCCAAAATCCGGCATATTCCCGTTATTCTCTACCAGCTGCCGGTATCCGATTTCCTGAGCTTCCTGAGTAATTTCCGGCCAGGGACGATGCTCGAATTCAATCAAAGTCGATCCCAGATCGAAAATCACGCCCTTGATGTTGTGATATCGCATGCTATTCCTTATCCATTGCCAGATGACATAGTTTCACAAGTAATTCATCAAAAGAAATCCCGGCTTCCTTGGCCGCCATCGGAAAGAGTGACAATTCAGTCATACCGGGTAATGTATTTAGCTCCAGGCAAATATAATCATCAGCGTCTTTGACTATGAAATCGACCCGGGCATATCCCCGGCATCCGATAGTTTCATATAACCAGGCGGCATCCTGCGATAGCCTTTCCGTGATCTCGTTATCAATATCGGCCGGACAAAAATACTGCGATTTTCCTTTGGTGTATTTGCACGTATAATCATACAATTTATGCTCCGGTTTAATCTCCACCGGAGGCAACGTCAACCCGTTCAGGACCGCGATTGTAATCTCCCTGCCGGAAAAATATGATTCGGCCATAATCTGATTGGATGCCGTAAAAGCCATTTCCAAAGCTGACGCCAATTCCCCGGAATCTTCAACCAGCGACAGCCCGACTGTCGAACCGCAATCCACCGGCTTAATAATCACGGGCATATCAAACTGGGTCGTTATCTGATTTACCATCCCGACAACCTGTTGCCCTGTCTCAAACGTTTTCCAATACGCTGTAGGGGTTTTCAGAGTTTTCATAATCCGTTTGGAAATATCCTTGTTCATCGCAATTGCCGAAGCCGCCATGGGCGATCCGGTATAAGGAATCCGCATGAATTCTAATAATGCCTGAAAGGTGCCATCTTCGCCATAACCGCCATGCAGGCCGTTAAACACGACATCCAATCCGGATTCGCGAGCCACGGTGAGATTACCGATTAATTTTCCCATACCTTGCGATTGAGCTACTTTGGGGATGGAGTAATCCTCGGATGTAATTTTCTCAGTCCCGTGAATAAAGGACTCTTCAAAGAATTCGCCCGACAAAGTATCAATGACGCGAACCGAATTCCCGGTTGATATCAGAGAACTGGCAATTTCCCTGGCTGATTCGAGCGACACATCCCGCTCGCCCGATTCGCCTCCGGCCAATACGATGATTTTAAGTTTTTTGTCTTCCATGAATTATCCGCCTGATTACAAAAACGACCCAAATTATAACAAGCCCCCCGACTACGACCAAGACTATTTTGGAATAAAGATTAAACCACTCGACAATATTATCCACATAGGCGTGAAAAAGATATGCCAGAGCTATTAATACTCCATGAAACAAGACGCCCGAAATATAGGAATAAATAAACATCCGAGGTGAAGGATACCGGCTGATCCCGGCGCCAATGGCGACCGCCACTCGCGCGCCGACGATAAAGCGGCTAACGAGCAAAGTCAACGCTCCGTACTTATCGAACCAGCTATCGACCCGATTAACGTCTCGGGCATTAAAAAATCTATAGTTTTTCCTTTCAAAGAATTCCTTACCGCCCCGGTATCCCAATATATATATCAGCATTACCGAAGATATAGTTCCCAGAGTAATGAACAACGCCGTCGGAATGAGGCTCAATTTTCCGATTGCCGCCAGGTACCCTCCCACGATAGTAAAAGTATCACCCGGAATCGGAGGAAAAATATTTTCAAAAAAGGCGATGCCAAAAAGGATTAAATAGATGTACAATGGATCAACGCTGTCAACCATTGCCAGCATTTCATTAAAACCGGCAGATAAGAATTCAATCATATCGCTTTATATACGGCCGCCGTTGCCAGCGCGGCAATCCCTTCTTCCCGTCCGGTAAATCCGAGTTTTTCAGTAGTCGTCGCCTTGACATTAACCCGGCTGTTATCAATCTGTAATACTCCGGCCAACCGCTCACGCATTTGATCAATATATTCCGATAGTTTCGGCCTTTGGGCAATCACCGTCGCGTCGACATTGGAAATACTCCAGCCCCCCGATTTCACTTTCAAAACGGTATCTTCAAGCAAAAACATCGAATCAATATTGCGATACGTTTCATCACTATCAGGATAATGCCGGCCGATATCGCCCAATCCCACTGCCCCCAATAGAGCGTCAATAACGGCATGGACTAAAACATCGGCGTCGCTATGCCCGGAGAGTCCCAATTCGTATTCGATTTCAATTCCACCTAATATCAATTTGCGATCTTTGGCAAAGGCATGCACGTCAAATCCATTACCGATTCTATAATCTGACACCGGCTTCTCCTTCCAATATCATTGTAATGTATTCCAGATCATCCTGTGTTGTCAGTTTCGGATTGGGAGCGGAGGACGGAATCAGCTTGACCATAAAGCCCAGACTCTCCACCAGCGAAGCGTCATCGGTTGGCTCAATACCCTTTTCCTTTCCCTTCAAATACGCTTCTTTTAAAAGATCATATTGAAAAACCTGGGGAGTTTCGGCGAGATATAAATTATCCCGGTCAACCGTCGCCATAATCATTCCATCCTTGGCGCGCTTAATCGTTTCAGAAATCGATCGCCCTAATATCGCGGCCCGGTTATTACGGGCCTCAAGGACAGCCAAATCTATATCCGACGATTTCACCAGAGGCCTGACAGCGTCATGCACGGCCACAAAACCGGCAGATATGGGCAACGATTCCAGACCCTTCATCACCGATTCCATTCTCGTCTCGCCCCCCGGGACGATTTTGAAAACCTTCTTGAAATCATAAGGATTAACGATCTGATTATTGACATACAGAAGATATTCTTCGGCGACAACGATAACGATCTTATCAATAGTCGATGCCCCCTCAAACCGGGATATTGTCCAGCTCATGACCGGTTTTCCGGCGACCAATTGATATTGTTTGGGAATTTCCCCGCCGAATCTTCTTCCGCTGCCACCAGCGACTATTAGAGCATAAGTCTTCATAAGCGCTATAATAATACAGTTTTTGCGTCGGGTAAAGGCAAATCAGTTTCACAAAATCAGCATACAATCGCCATAACTATAAAATCGATACTTTTCCTCGACCGCATGCTGATACGCCTCCAGCAAAAATCCTCTGCCGCAAAAGGCGGACACCAGCATCAAAAGCGAAGTTTTGGGCAAATGAAAATTAGTTATCATGCAATTCACGATTTTATAATCGTATGGGGGATAAATAAATAAATCAACAAACTGAACGATTGGTTTAAGTAAGCCATTGTCATCCACAGCATATTCCAGAGTCCTAATCGAAGTCGTACCGACGGCAAGAAGCTTCTTCCCCCGAGCCTTTTTCTCATTTATCGCATCCGCGGTCTCATCCGAAATATGAGCCATTTCGGCGTCAATTATATGATCTTCAATATTTTCGGATGTTACCGGTTTAAATGTCCCGGGGCCGACATGAAGAGTCAATTTTTCTATTGATATTCCCCTGGAATTCAGCTTATCGATTATAGGCTCATCAAAATGCAGTCCGGCCGTCGGAGCCGCCACCGAACCGGATGACTCGGCGTAAACGGTTTGATATCGGCTTATGTCCTCTTCGGTCGCTTCGCGTTTGATATAGGGAGGCAGTGGTACCAGCCCAAACTTTTCGATTATCTCATTTTCAATTTCGCCGGAAACAAATTCAATCATCCTTTCAACCGGCCCGGGATCATCCACAACGGTAATGTATAGTTTTTCTGAAAAATATATCTTCTCGTTTTTTTTGATTCTGCCCGAAGGCCGCAAAAGTGCTATCCATCGATTATTATTATCGCATCGGACAAGGAAAATTTCCACCTTTCCCCCGGTGGCACGATTTCCAAACATTCGCGCCTTGAATACCCTGCTGTCATTGACTACCAGAAAAAATGAATCATCAATTATCTCCGGTAATTCATGAAAATACCTGTCAGAAATCGAATGATTGCTTCGGTCAAGAACCAGCATTCTGGATTCCGACCGCTTTTCGGCCGGATATTGGGCGATTAATCCCGGGGGCAATTGATAATCAAAATCTGATAATTTCATTTTCTAAAAAACAGGTTGAGGATGATGGTAAGAATAATGGATATAATAATCGAACTCATCAGCGGAAAATATATCGAATAATTTTTCCCTCTAAAATTGAAATCTCCGGGGAGCTTACCCAAAAACGGAATCTTGGGAGCCAATATCATAATTATTCCGGCAATAACAATAATCACACCAAATAGAATTAAGAATTTTCCCAACGCCTGCATAAGATCGACTCATAAAAATTGATTAGAAAAGAGATTCCTGAGGACCCGACGTTTCACCCTTTTTTATTCCCAGGTGCTCATAAGCCATATCGGTCGCGATTCTGCCCTGCCGGGTTCTCTGGATAAGTCCGATTTTCAACAGATACGGCTCAACCATATCAACCAGAGTATCTCGTTCCTCATTGAGAGTTGTCGCGATTGTATCAAGCCCCACGGGTCCTCCCCTGTAATAATCAATAATGACTCGGATATAGCTCCGGTCGAGCTTATCCAGCCCGATATTATCTATCCCTTCGAGTGTCAGGGCTTTTTCGGCGATATCAGCATTTATCGTTCCATCTCCTTTGACCTGGCAATAATCCCTGACCCGTCTTAATAACCGATTGGCAACCCGAGGAGTCCCTCGGCTTCGTCTTCCGATAATAAGTGACGCCTCCTCGTCAATATCAACCTCCATCAACTTCGATGAACGCCTGACCACCTGGGCCAATTCATCGGTTTCATAGAAATCAATGTGATGATAAATCCCAAAACGATCGCGCAACGGCGCTGACAGCATCCCGGCCCGGGTGGTGGCCCCGACCATTGTAAAATGCTTCAACGGCATATTTATGACTCGGGAAAAAGCGCCTTTATCAACCAAAAATTCAATTCGGAAATCTTCAAGAGCCGGATAAATAAATTCTTCCACGACCGGATTCAGCCGATGAATTTCATCAATAAATAAAACATCGCCTCGTTTGAGATTGGTCAGGATGCCCATCAAATCACCGGACCGAGTCAGCGACGGCCCCGAGGCGCAGACAATACTGGCTCCCATTTCATTGGCCAGGATATAAGCCAGGGTAGTCTTGCCCAATCCCGGCGGACCGTAAAAAAGAATATGCTCGTGCGGCTCATCGCGCCCTTTGGCGGCCTGAATTGACAATCGCATTTTTTCAACGAGATTGATCTGCCCGATATACTCATCCAGCGTTTCCGGACGCAGAGATAATATCGCCTTTTCTTCGTCGGGCTTTCCCGCTTCGGGTGAGATAACGCGGTCGCGCTTCATGTCACCGCCTTATTTTCCATCGTGAAAATTATATTCATCATCTCTTCGGTTGATTTAACATCGGGATTTGATTCCATCGCTCTTTTCAGCATATTGTCAATTTCCGCGGGCTTATATCCGAGTTGACTCAGTACATCAAAAACCTCATCCTCAAAATCGACCTTTGGCTTATCGGGAATCGAAAGGGGACGATCACTGCGCGATAACGCGAATTTCGCCGTTTTACCCGACAATTCCGCGACAATTTTCTCAGCCATGCGAGGACCGATACCGGGCAATTTCTTCAGCAGTGACGTATCCTTATTTTCAATCGAGCGGGCAATATCCCGAACCGGAAGCGTCAAACATTTCAATGCCTTCCGCACCCCGATACCCGAAACCGTAGTAAACAGTTTAAAAAATTCTCTATCAGAAGATACTGTAAAGCCAATCAATCTTGGAAACATATTCCCGGCGCTGCTTGATGATTCAATATAGTAATGGGTATATAAAGTCACCGGATTATCCTCTCGGGCCTGACGCCGTAGAGGTTCGGTCAATCCGGAGGGTATCAATACTTCGTAAAATATCCCATCCAGCTCCAGTGTTACCGAATCGAGTCCAACGCTGTCGATTCTGCCTCGGATTTTACTTATCACGCTAATATTTTCCTTGAATTCTGATTAATATGACATAGCGCTACTGCGATTGCGTCATAAGTATCGAGCGGCTCCGCCGGGCCATCCAATCCGAGAATACTCAATGCCATTTCGCGAACCTGCTCTTTTGTCGCTCTTCCCTGTCCAACCAGGGAATTCTTTATCATTGTCGCCGGATAATGCGAGACCGGTATATTTAACTGACTTGCCGCGGCCAGTATCGCGCCCCGGGCATGAGCCATAATTACGGCTGTTTTGGGATGCTTATAATGCGAATACAAATCTTCCATAGCCATAAAATCCGGCTTGAATTCCGTAATGATATCGGTTATTCCTGAAAATATTGCCCCGATCCGGTTTCCCAAATCGGTTTCAACATCGGGTTGTAAAACGCCTCCCTCGATCAAACTAATTTTTTCAGATTTATTATCAACCAGTCCATATCCCACCGTGCGCAAACCGGGATCAATCCCTAAAACGAGCATATCATCCGCCGGACAATTTTTCCATTATGCTGTCATCGATATCAAAATTAGCCGAGACCCTCTGGACATCTTCCTGATTTTCGATTCCGTCCAAAAGTCTCAAAAGAGTTTCCGCCTTCTTTTTTTCCAGCTTGACCGTATTCTGAGGTAAGCGGCGAACCTCGGCTTCAATAATAGGAAATTCCGCCTTCTCAAGCGCGGCACGAACGGTTTCCAAATCTCCCGGTTCTGTCGTGATCTCAAAAGCGTCTTCCTGGCTGTCCATATCTGAAGCTCCGGCATCCAACGCCGCTTCCATCAAAGCGTCTTCAGCGACACCATCATTATTGATGGTAATTATCCCCTTGGTATCAAACATCCACGCGACGCAACCGTTTTCGCCAAGATTGCCGTTATGCTTGGAAAAGACATACCTGATTTCGGCCACTGTTCGGTTTTTATTATCCGTCAGCGTATCGATAAATATCGCCACCCCGCCGGGACCGTATCCTTCGTAGGTAGCTTCCTCGTAAACCGCCCCCGGAAGTTCGCCGGTTCCCTTTTGAATCGCTTTTTTAATATTATCCGCCGGCATATTTGCCGCTTTGGCGGTTGCTATCGCCGTGCGCAAACGGGGATTGCTTTCAGGATCACCGCCGCCGTCCCGTGCAACAACCGTAATTTCTTTTATCAACCTTGTAAACATGCGGCCTCGAGCCGCGTCGGCTTTGCCTTTTTTGCGCTTAATCGTGGCCCATTTTGAATGACCGGACATAACTCCTCCGTTTTATGTAAAAACGGTTAATTAAGATTAACATATTATAGTAGCCAATAGATACTCCATTGGCAATACCAATATACGCCAAAAAATCACTTTTTACAATACCCCGGATAATAACAATTTACAGCAGGAAGGACATATTAAGAATTTGGTAGCCCACAGCTTGCTTTGGGGAAAGTGAAGTAATAGATTGCTTTCATTCTCAAATGCCAGCCATTGTCATTCCTGCGGAAGCAGGAATCCATACAAAGTCCGACTTCATTCAACTTAACCTGGAATTATCTCCTTAATTGGATACACCGCGCGACAGCGCAAAATCAGGCCTTTGCCTGTGACATCCCCGACAACTCTCGAGTTGATGTCATTGTTGAACCGTAGATACCGTCTTATGAGTCAAGTGCAAAATTAGGGTCAAATGGTATTTTCTTTTTTAGGATAGCCTGAATTATGATGAGGAGTTTTTTCATAGAGGCTACTAGGGCGGTCATTTTTGTTTTTCCTTTTTTCAATAGGTTTTGATAGAATCGGTTTAAAGAGGGGTTATTGACAATTCCTGTCAGTGCGGGCATAAAGAGGGTTTTTCTCAGGCGTCGATTACCTCGTTTATCAATGCGTGATTTTCCTCTGACTGAAGTTCCCGACTGGTGATGGTGGGGGGCCAGCCCGGCATGGGCAATCAGTTGTTTTTGGGTTCTCTGAGTCAGCCAATCTCCGCCGAAGGCCAGTATTCGGGTGGCAGACTTGCGGGCAATGCCGGGGATGCTTTCGAGCAGGTCAACTTGACGAGCCAGCTCAGCATCGGTCGCGCAGAGTTGCCCGATTGCATCTTCAATATTTTGCAGCTGGCGAGTCAAAGAACGCTCTATGGCACGCTGAGACTTTGCCACGGCCGAAGGCAAATCGTCAGTGAACTGATGAGCATGTTTCCGATTGCGCCATTGCATCAGCGATTGCTGAAGAGCCTCGGCATGAACCACCAACTGGTACAATTGTCGCATAACCGTTGGAGTCGGTTGCCAGACGGCAGGGTGTTGACTCTCGGCAAAACAACGGATTACTTCGGCGTCGATCATGTCGGTCTTACTCCGGCGCATCTGAACGTTGGCGAAAGCTTTGATGCGGGCCGGATTGACAATGCTGACCTCGACATCCGACAGAGAATATAGCTGGATGGCAACATGCCGACTATAGACACCGGTCGCTTCCATACACAAATGAGCCATTGCTCCATCGGACTGTTTGATGCTCCAGCGACATAAAGCCTTAATGCCGGCTTTGTTATGGTTAAATTTCCGAGGGCGCGTCCTCGCTGATGAAATCCACAATTCACTCGCTCCAACATCAATGCCAAAGTAGAAAACCGACTTGCCCATAACCGCCTCCTTGATTATACTTCCTGTAACTTAAGGATGTCCGCCTCCAACCTTGTCAATGCAGGCTGTTCGACAGTTACCGAACGCCTCAGATACCGTCCGGAGTCTGGCAATCCTGTGAACGGATCGGGAGAACTTATCTACAAAACAGGTTTTAAAACCTCAGGGAAGGATCAGTTTCATCCCGATCCGCTCTAATATAATAACTATCCGGATTTAAGATACAAGGGATGGAGCCTAACGGGCTCCAGCCAAAAAAATGTTCTGTCAGTCTTGTAGCGACTGTCTTTAATGTCAAGCTAATTTAGGGTTCCACCTTTCTTTTTTTGCGAGCATCGTGTTAAGAATGGTTATCATTTTCCTCATCACTGCAACCAAGGCGGTCATTTTGCTTTTTCCT
>JAZGGI010000040.1 GCA_036480375.1 Candidatus Zixiibacteriota bacterium | reverse complement strand
ACACCGCATCGCCGACATTGACCGTTCCATCGCAATTAGCATCGCCCGATTCCAGAGGTTCCGGGGGCGGACCGCTCCTGAATATATGATTTATCAGATAAACAGCATCCCCGACGTTGATCATACCATCGCCGTTAGCATCACCGAGAACGGACTCCGGCTTAATAAGTGTGATATTGCCGATAGCCGTCTGCATTTCGGAATCTCCGGTGAAGTTCCAGAATACCATATAATCAAAAGTATTTGTATCAGATATGGTGCCATAAGAATCAATAAACGCCTGCGATGAAATATCTATAAGTATAACCTCCCCGGTAAATGAAGGATGTGAAGGAATAGTAGAAACTGACGATGGAAGCATTTGAGCATTAACCACAATTGTCCCAACATTCACCTCCGACGCTATTTTTCCATCTCCAAAGTCTCCGACGTAAATGGAAATTTGGTCGATTGTATCAGTAACATCCAAAGTATCCGGCTCGATTAATACAAATCCTGCCGGTTCAATTGTTAGCAATTCGGATACAGCGGTTTGAAGAGCCAATAAGGCGGATGATCTTTCCATGAAGGACAGTGGAAATTCAAAAAATACGTATTGATAGTCACTCCCCAAATATCGCCAGGCTATCGCCTTACTTTCATTAGAATTATCATATCTCGAATCATATCTATATATTATTTCAAAGCCACTGCCTAATAAATGAACATACGTAGGACCCGGAATCCCGGTGCATTCAAATCCCAAATCCGTATGTTCAACTGTTGCAAGTGAATCCCATATTAATTGCGGATAACCCTCAACCTGGCTATGAGCGCCGACCAAGTCTGAGTAAAATATGTTGTCTATGAACGGCGTAAGATTCTGACATCGATAAATAATATGAAATTTGGAACGATATGCACAATCGGATTCGTCTTCGCTAAATGAAAAGCAATTTTCGCCGCCATCATCGTTGGCATCCCCCCATCGTCCAAAAATAACCACTTTCCCACCCATCGACATATAATAATCCACAGCTTCTAATATGCCGCCGGTACTGTCAGGGATGCCAAAATTATCATCACGAAGCGATTCACCACCCAGAACAACAACCTCGTAATCAATAAGATCAATTAGGCCAAGATTTAATGGATTGGAGCTATATGCCGAATCAGATATATAATCGAATGAAAACCCGCTTAAGGCATCACGTATAAATAATCCGGTGGCGGCCTCGTCAACAAAATGCACCCATTCGGTACCGGACCGGTTTATAGCCAATAATTTACTTTTCTCAAGAGTCGCGGCTCGACCGAGAACAGGTTCGATACCCGATAAATCGGATGTATTCCCATCGTTATCAACAGCAACCACTTGATAAGAATGAAACGAATTGCCCAATGAAAAATCGTTATCAGTATAGTTATCGCTGTATATTTCGTGTTGTAACAATTCTCCATCTCTAATTAAGGAATAATGATTAAAATCAAGCTCTGTATTGTTTCCCCGCCAGGAAAGCGAAATCGCTCGATATTCAGGCATCGCCGTTAGATTTTGAGGCTGCCTGGGCAAATAATATGGAGTTCCGTATGCCATTTCTCCAATAAACGATTTGCCCCCTTGATCATTATAGGCATAAACTAAGAATGAATATTCCGTATCTTCCGTTAACCCATCGACTATGATGCTGGAGTCATCCCCGGAAACAACCACGAAGCGCGGCGTTGTGGGCGGTACTGTATTGTAATAAATTCGATACTCCGATATATCATCTAAGCTGTGAGGAATCCAATTTACCTGCAACGACTGCCCGTCGCCAACATCCAGGACCGTCGATATAACAACCTTTGGTATCATCTGATTGATAACATACCCGGTTGCCAGCACGGTCTTTACCATCCGGGCCATGTAATCAAAATTCATATATGTAGTACTATCTGTTTCATAATGCCAGTGTGGTGAGAATATATATTCTCTTAGATATGCAATATCATACCCAGCCTGCGCAAATGAAAAATGATCCCAATTTACCGGAGGAATTTGTATAATTCCTTGAATATCAGCATATAAACCTGCCAATTCAACCATTAATTCCGCATATAGATTATTTTCATAGTGTCCAATAGATGCTTCATTTTCGTTTTCAATATGTCCAATCATATCCATATTGATCATGCATAATATGTCATCCCCTCGGGCGGCTGCGTCAAAAGCATATTTATGCGAGCCGTGCAACCCATATTCTTCGGCGTCAAATAGGATAAATTTAAATGTCATCCTGGTGTCAATGTCAGATAGAACTCTGGCGATTTCCAATACTCCAGCGGTGCCGGAGCCATTATCGTCAGCACCGGGAAGGTCGTTTATGTTGTCATAATGAGCGCCAATTACGATTTGCTGATTGGGATATATGTTACCTGGTTTCTCGGCAATAATATTGTAACCTGTCGACCAAGGTCCGGAAATTTCAAACGTAAATTCGTGAAACCAAACGTTGGAATATCCAAATTCAAGGAATTTGTGTCTTAACCAGTTCAGGGCGCGATGTCTATCACTAGATACTAAAAATCCTCTTGGTACAAGTCCCTGCAACGTATCCACATAGGAATAGCACGAATCCTGGTTAATCAAACTTACGAGCCACTCCAAATCGATATCAAGATTACTTAACGAAAACAATGGATTGAGTATTGCAGGAGCTTTGTAAAATATCTTAAGACCATCGTTAAGTATTGGAAAGAGTGTTCGTTTATCTTCCGATGTCAGGGCTTTACTATCGGCAACCCGCAAAAGGCATATTTCATTCGAGTGATAAACGATTTGATGCTTTTGAATATTTGATTGATCTCGAGAATTATCGTAATACAAATCATCCTTTTCGATATCACGCGCCAAAAATTCTAATTTTAATCCGCTCTTTAGAAGCAGTTTGGATGATTGCCTGTCGGCCAGAACGATATACCCGCCTATAATTCGGACTAACGGTTCGACATTAGTCGAAATAAGTATGTCGGCTTCTTTTTGACTATTGATTAGAACTTTATAGATGTCTCCGCTTATGGCGAATGCATTCAGAGAGAAAACCAGTAGGATCAAAAAAAATATCGATTTATACACAGATGCCTCCCCGAAATGCAAAAATAGATTTAGCGACGAGCCATTAATAATATACAGATTATTCTATATCATACAACTATAAAATGCTATTCATAAACGCTATTTGGCATTCTCACAACAATCCGGCACTTGATTGCTAAAAGCATCCCGGAGGAGGACCGCCTCTGAAGACATTATTTATTATATACACCGCATCGCCGACATTGACCGTTCCATCGCAATTAGCATCGCCCGATTCCAGAGGTTCCGGGGGCGGACCGCTCC
>JAZGGI010000039.1 GCA_036480375.1 Candidatus Zixiibacteriota bacterium | reverse complement strand
TGAAAAAGTCTTGAAATGATCTTCAGCCTAAAGAATGGGGAAACATTTCGAATCGTAAGTTCTTGATACACGTCAGGTCACAATTTTGTTTTCACAAAATCAAGACCTGCCGCAACACCCGAAAGGGATTTATCAACAAGCCCTGAAGGGTTGGGGCACCCGGCTAAAAACAATTATCCCCACCTCAGTCCTGCATGGATCGAAGTGTAACCTGTTCTTTGGAATCGGCGAAGCTGATATCGTCGTCGCCGACCACAAGTCTAATGTCGTAGATATCCAGCGCTGGACGATCGGTTATCTTTCCACTCGCTTCCGGTTGGCCGTCAGAGTCGAAGGCGACAACGTAACGCTCGTTAATTTCCCGATTGCGACTTTCATTCACCACCGCCGCCACAGTTCCGTCATTCCCGATGGCTATAGCCTTCACCGTGTTGTCGTAGTTGGAAAAAACATGGGACCACTTTAAATCGCCATCGACAGTAAACAAGCTAACCTCTGCGCCACTGGCAACAGCAACCAATGCACCGTCATTAGATACTGCCAGAGCATTAGCGTACTTTGATATGGGGAACTCACTCAGGCGTTGACCCGTCAGTGTTAAAACTGATACCATTTGCTGTGGTCCACTCTGTCGGCTGCGTCGCTTTTGAATTCGATCAGGTTTTCTTCGCTGACCGCTTGCACCACCAGCCGTTTCGCTGGTACCATTCTTAGCATGACGACGGATCCGCGTTCCGGTAGAGTCTTGGTTTGTCGGTCGTTCTCGTTGTTCATACGAGTCTGTTGCCCTGCTGGAAATGCTATCCGATACTCCGGTGTCCTCTTCTACCACATCTCCCACGGCAATAAAGCTTGAATTGGCACTGATTGCCAAAGCAACATCTTGGTCAAGACGAACCTTGTACGAGAAAAGTCGTTGGCCAAGATCATCGAACAGTCTTAGGCCGTCTCCACCAAGGAGGACATATTTGCCGTCACTTGAAAAAGCGTGCTCTGTCGGGTAGCATCGTGGCTTTGCAATGGGATCGCTTGACACCTTCAGGTTATAAATCTCGGTTGTATGGTCACCGAGTGGATTATACGAAAAGAAGAAGCCAGCGACAGAACTCATATGAACTGTACACCCGAGATTACCTTGCCAGAATACGACATCATGCTTATCGTAAGCGGTGATCTCGCAGGATCCCTCGCTGGCAGGATCACGGTGGTAGCGCGACGCGGTGTACCACTCGCCGCCAATACTGAGTGTAGCTATTGATCCGTTTGCCATGGCCTTCTGATCGAAAATCGTTCGGTGCTCCACCACCATCAGCTGATCCGTACCAGCGTCAAACTCTCCGCGGCAGACACTTCCAACCGCCAACATTATTACCCCGGCACACAATATCAAGATAGAACAATATGAATTGTTCGTACAGTTGATCTCGCGGTTGTTACTTGGATTATTCTCCATAACACATACCTCCTATAAGCGTTGCACTCTTTCCGGTTGGAACTTTGAGACCGTCTCGTCAACTGACAATAGCAAGGTAGACGATTTTCTTAAGCGCGGGTGCCCCAAGTCTTTAGACTTGGGAAAAGACAATTAGCACAAAACATCTATCTCATCTACCCGCACAATTTCCGGTCGATTTCCCATATACCATTTGTAACTCGACCATCTCCACTCTTCAGGTGAAGCAACCAATCCCGATTTAACCGGATTGTTATGGCAATAATGTATTTTCTCTCTGACGGTCTCTGGCGACCGGCAATTATGATCATAGCACCGCAATTGCCAGAAGGCAAATGATTCTTTTCCGCCTCTATATACCCAAAGTCTCTCAAGCCGATTCTTTTTTATCCTTTTCCATTCCGAAAGTATTTCATACGCAAATTTAGATTTTAGGTGGCCAATCGATCTTCCCATTTCGATCTTCCAATGAGGATACAGAACCAAATTTACATGATTGGGCATAATCACATACCCCAAAATACTAATATCATTCTCACGCCGGAACGATTCAAGATGTTTAAGAAATACCTCATATACATATTCTCGATTGAATAATTTGTATCTGCGGTAACAGGAAAAGGTGATAAATCTTGCCATTCCAAATTCATCATAATGTTTTAGTTTGGACATAATGATATCTTAACATAATCACGTATTGAAGTGAATCACAAATTTAAATAAATATCTCATTCCAACCCTGAAGGGGCTTGTTGAAAAAGTCTTGAAATGATCTTCAGCCTAAAGAATGGGGAAACATTTCGAATCGTAAGTTCTTGATACACGTCAGGTCACAATTTTGTTTCACAAAATCAAGACCCGACAGAACATCTTAATTCACATTCCAGCAAAATTGAGCCAGGAACTGATGGCACATATTCGAATTCTTTTTTGACTCTTAACCATTCAATTCGTACATTATGCGTATCAAAATCAAAAAAGTTATCTATAGGGAGCGTGTATGGATATAGAAAAAATCGCCATGGATGGACTGGTGGCGGCATCGATGCAAAAAGCGTCATACTGCGATATCCGCTACGAGATTATTCATGACGAAAACCTGTCGTATTCCGACGCCGAACCCGAACCGATTGAAAGTTCGATCTCGGCCGGGTGGTCGGTTCGAATGCTACTCGACGGCGCCTGGGGATTTGCCGCATCGGATGACGCGACACTGGCGATTGATAGATTAGTCGAACAAGCGGCCGCAATCGCGCGAGCGTCGGCAAAAGTTATGAAAACTCCGGTCGAGCTGACGCCGATTGAAATCGGCGAGGGCGATTTCAAATCCGATTTCAAAATCGATCCGTTTACGGTACCGCTGGAAGATAAGATCGCGTATCTGGCCGATATTGACGCGGCCATGGGCGCCATTGAAGACATCAACACCCGCAGTTGTTTCGTGTCGTTTCGCAAACTGGACAAATGGTTTTTCTCATCAGAAGGATGCAAACAGCATCAGCTTCTGATTCAATCCGGCGCGGGGATAAGCCTGGGGCAGGCCAAATCGCGCCGCGAACGCGCCGAACGGTCGTATCCCAAACCTGCCGGACAGTACGAACTCAAAGGATATGAACTTCTGGATGAATTGAAATTGAAAGATCAGATTCCCCGCATGGCCGAGGAAGTCACGATGGTTCTCGCCGCCCCGGCCTGCCCGCAAAAAAATACGACCCTCGTTCTGGGCGGAAATATCACATCGCTGGTGATTCACGAAACCATCGGTCACGCTCTCGAACTGGACCGGGTCTTCGGCACCGAGCGGAATTTTTCGGGGATATCGTTTGCCACTCCGGAAAATCTCAACTCGCTTCAGTACGGATCGGAAATCGTCAACGTCCACATCGATTCGACGATCCCGCATGGATTGGGGTCGTTTATCTGGGATGATGAGGGCGTCAAAAGCAGGCGAACACAACTTATCAAAAACGGTAAACTGATAAATTATCTATCATCCCGGGAAATGTCGGGCCGTGTGGGACTAAACAGTTCCGGAAATATGCGGGCCGAAGGATGGGCCAATATTCCAATTGTCCGCATGACCAATACCATACTGGAGCCGGGTAACAAAACTTTTAAACAGCTCATCGGCGACGTTGATGATGGAATCTATATGGATGGCCCAACGTCATGGTCGATTGATGATCTACGCAAAAACTTCCAGTTCGGATGCGAGATCGGCTGGGAAATCAAAGGCGGTAAATTGGCCGGGGTGGTCAAAAGCCCAACTTTTTCGGGCTGCACGACTCAGCTATGGAATAACTGTGATGCTATCGGCGACCAGTCGCAATTTGTTTTGCAGGGTACGCCTAATTGCGGAAAAGGCCAGCCGGGACAAAACGCTCGAACAGGAGAAGGAGCTTCGCCCGTCAGATTCGTTAACATTGATGTGGGAGGGCAGTCATGATGAATCGTGATAATATCAATGGAATTCTGAAAAGCGCTCTCAAACATTCCACAGCCGATTTGACCGAAGTTGTCTTGATGGGCGAGAAAACAGACCTGACCCGTTTTGCCGAATCGACCATTACACAAAATCTATCACAGGAACAAACGACACTGGTCATTACCGCCGTCAATGAAAAGAAAATCGGTATCGCGATAACTAACGACGTCACGCAGGAAGGAATCAAAACCGCGGTCGAATCGGCCAACAAAATCAGACTGCTTCAAAAACCGGATGAACGGTTTGTATCGTTCCCCGACAAATCAGTCGCGCCTCCGATGGATAAAGTCGTAACGGTCGAACCCAATCTATCTTTTACCCCCGATGATATGGCGGATGTGGTAGCCAAAGTAGCGTCTATGTCGGCCAAAGAAAACCTAAACGCTTCAGGCGCATTTCGGCATGACATCAATACCGTAGCAGTAGCTAGTTCATTGGGTGTTTTTCAATATGGTCAAAACGGCAAAAGTGAATTGTCGCTGACTATCGTCGGTGAGGGCGAACAATCGGGATATGGAGTTTCATTCAGCCCCGATCCGGCCAATATCGATTATGAAACAGCGGCCTCGCGGGCGATTGAGAAGGCAAAAAGAAATATCAATCCGGTGATTCTTGATGATGGTCAATATACGGTCATCCTCGAACCGGCCGCGGTGGGACAATTGCTCTTGTTCCTGAGTTTCCTCGGGATGGGCGGCCGGACGCTTCTGCAAAGACGCTCGTATTTGTCGGGTAAAACCGGTGAACTTATAACCGGCGAGAATATCACCATCGCCGATGAAGCTGATAATCCAGCCTTCGGCGCGCTTCTGTTTGATTATGAGGGCGTCCCCAAAAAACGAATCGTGCCTATCGAAAACGGAAAAGCCGGAGAGGGTGCGTTTGATACATACTATGGCAATCTGATGGGCGTACCAGCAACCGGGCATTCGGTACAACCCAATAACAGCTTCGGTCCTTATCCCAAGCATCTGGTGATGTCGCCGGGCAATAGCGGCATCGATGAGATGATTGCTTCGACCGAGAAAGGCGTTCTCATCACTCATTTCTGGTATATCAATTATCTCAATCCGATGCGAACGATGATTACCGGGACGACTTTTGACGGGACGTTTCTGATCGAAAATGGCAAAATCGGTCCGGCCATCAAAAATATGCGGACCAATCAATCGATTCTGGAGGCGTTCTCCAATGTCGAGATGATGAGTAAAAACAGAATCGTTTATCCGCAATATTCGTCTTTGATGATGGTGCCCGCGATGAAAATAAATAATTTCAATTTGGTTCAGGAAACCAAAGAAGAATGGGAGGGATCATGTTAAAACGGCGCGAGTTTTTGCAATTGTCGGCACTGCTGGCGGCAGGCGCGGTCGTGACATTATCATCCGCCGGAGAGATACTGGCGATAAATGATGAGCTGGTCATAACAGGTTCGTCCCGTCCGATTCTGCGGTTTCACGGTCATGCCCGGTCGGGATGCTCATTTCGTCCCGAACTAACAGATATGTGGCACGGCGGAGGCGGGCAACTTCCTGATATGGTTTGATGGCGAATGCCAATATTAATAAATTAATCTCTGATGCCGGCCATGAATTGCGCGAGGTCGGCATCGACGCCGGCACAGTCGAGGCTGAACTCATCCTGTGCGAGCTTCTCGATATCGAACGGCTCAAATTATATCTCGACGGAGGTACGCTTGTGATGCCGGAAATCCTGAAAAAATTTTATGAGATTGTTGATAAAAGAAAAACGCGTTATCCATTGCAATATATTCTCGGATCGGCCTGGTTTTACGGGCGGAAATTTATCGTCAACGAAAGCGTGATGGTGCCGTGTCCGGAAACTGAGATATTGCTCGATTGTGTTTTGCGAACCGCCCGGCAAATGAATAAAAAGCCGGTCAGGCTGCTCGATCTCGGAACCGGGTCGGGAGTGGTAGCGGTGTCGGCCAGATTGGAAAATGAAAATATTGAGGTTACCGCATCGGATATTTCTGATGATGCGTTGGGAGTGGCCCGGGAAAACGCATCGAGACTAGGCGCGCTTGATCTTAACTTTGTGCGGTCGGATTTGTTTGAGTCGATTGATGAAAAGCTGAAGTTCGATATTATCGCGTCGAATCCTCCTTATATCAAAGATGACGATTACGATGGTCTGCCACCAGAAGTAAAAGCCGATCCCCAAATATCACTATTGGCCGGAAGCAGCGGAATGGATATAATTGAAAAGTTGGTCAGGCAGGCTCCTGATTATCTCAACCGGCCGGGGTCGCTGATTTTTGAAATCGGTTATGACCAGGCGGAGTTGATATTCGAGATGGTTGATGCCGATCCGCGCTATTCGGGCTGCGCTCTTCTTAAAGATTTGGCCGATATCGACCGGGTCGTTATCTGCAAATTATCCTAAAATCTATCTTACAATCGAATCAATCTCCTCGACCTGCCAGTTACTGCCGATCCAGACGCCGTGTATGTCAACCGACAGGTTCCATGATTTCACCGTTTCCATCGCTTTTTTCAATTGCGCGATATGTTCGTCTCTGGAGACCGGATTGCCGGCGCACTGGTCATGCGCGACAATGGCGATCACTGATGAGTTATGTTTTTCCACCGAAATCAGGACGCGCTGTTTTATCGACTGGCTCAGGGGTGAAAACGGCGATGTCAGTATTTTATCCGGCCCCGGTTCGGTGATGGTGTCGATATAATCAGCTCTGAATTTATCTTTCATCCACTTGTTAACCGGCAACTGCGTCCGGCCATCCATACAATTTATCGCGGTGGCAAATATTCCTTCGGCCATGTGGCCATCCTCCCTGATTTATGTCCTCTTACTAAATCGCGCCTCCTCGTATTCATGCACGATATCAAAACCTATTTTTCCATAGCATTTGACAGCGTGGATATTATCGGCTTTAACGTTGAGACAGACAAGTTTATTTTCGGCCGATAATTCCCGGGCAAGTTTCGATGTCACTTTTGTCGCCAGGCCCCTGCCCCGATAATCGGGATGGGTGGCTATGGAACCGAGGACGGCTATTTTGTATTCATCGGAATAAACGTGCAAACCGGCGACGGACTGCAGAATCTCGTTTTCGATATATCCAAAATATTTATTCGTCTTGAGCATCCTGGGATCGAAATAACCGTCGGGATAGGCCCTGGAATAAAATTCTTCAATCATATCGAGATGATTCATACTCAGACGGATAATGTTTTTGTCATTGTCGTCGTGCTGTTTTGTAAACTTACCCAATTTCATTTTGAGATGTTTGCCGAACGGTTCTTCGTTGTATTTCGATTTGAATATGTCTCGATACTTGTCCTGAAAATGACAGAAGAATGTTTTGGGGAAATGTTCAAATTCTCTCTGTAAAAACGGTTCATAAGATTCGGTCAGGCCGAAGGCCATGACGGTAACGAACAGCGGATTATTGTAGATAAGAATCGCTTCTTCGATTTCATCATTATCGTTGGTGCGAGCGGGCCATTGGCAGAGCGGAAAGAAAAAATCATCGAGGTCGCCGATATGATAGGCGAAGAGAACGGGGTCTTTTCGGAAGTGAGTGATTAGTTTTTTTTTGTCGTTTGTCTGGGCCATAAAATATTTCCTGTCGGAGTTCATGGCAAGCTGTGAGCCAATTCGGAATTTGCGCTATATGCCGTCAATTGTCAATATTCTCCGAGCTTTAATTAAATTCGCACATGGTTTGGGCGGCGGATGTCCTCGTTTGCCTAAAATGGGTTTGTTTCCTCAGATTAACGTTTTGGGTCATATCAACAGGCGGAAGCCTGTTTTTAGCTGTCGCGCGGTTGACCTACCGCCGGTTCACCGCTTCGCTAAGGAACTGGCGGAACAGTGAGCAAATTCCAAAATGGGTTTGTTTCCTCAGAATAACGTTTTGGGTCATATCAAATCGGTGGTGATTGCGACAGGCGGGGGCCTGTTTTTTCTGTAGGGTTCGCTCGCGAGCGACCCAGAAAGCAGGCGTCGCCTGTCTCGACGAGCCCCTACTGTTACGCATATTATTTTTTAGATAACCCATACTACTAAATGAGGATGTTTTCGGAAATTACATCAGATTAGTTGATTAATTGTGAATGCTATATGCGGGAACCTATCCGAAAAAATGCTTCGCTTGTTTTTTTAATGCGGCCAGCGGTCGTGCTGATAGATGATTTGTGATAGTTATCTTTCCCCAAGTCTGAAGACTTGGGGCACCCGGCCTTGACATCCCCTATGTTTATATACTTACCTCCCCTGATAGCGATATAGGTAATAAAAAAGGCCGATGTTGGTCGGCCTTTATAGTATCTTAAATTATGTTTATTAGCCACCAAAATTAAATTTCAAACCGGCGCGAATAGGTAAATAACTAACCGATTCATCCTCAGTTAATATTATACAATAGCGGCCGTCAACAAATAATCCTGTACTCGGTGAAAACATATAATTGAATCCGGCGCCAAAGTTTAATGCAAAATTAGTTTCACTTGCATCGACAGGTACAGTTATACCCATACCGCCTAACGATACCGTTACATCAGAAAAGCTCGTACTTGCCATTCCCAATCCAAGCACTATGAATGGTGCCATATTCGCTTCATCGCCACTCGATTGAAAGTTCACTTTTAAATCGGCTCCAAACGCAAGGACCTTAAAAGTTCCACCGTCAATACTTACGCCCGGCAGAGGTCCCAGTTCTGCTTCAAGTTCTGTCATAATTGCATCTTCGTTAATCGGGAACATGTTATATCCAACCCTGCAGACAAGTTCAAGGGATGGACTTAATTCGAATCCAAGGCCTCCCATAAAATTAGGACCCATATTATGCTCATCGGTGAAGCCGGAGGGGCTCATCGGCACACCTAAGCCGCCTCCAATGTAACCTGACATTTTCGTTTGAGCCATACCGGTAGTCGCGAAGATAACAAACACGACCATTCCCAAGATTGCTTTTTTCATTTTTATTTCCTCCTTGTGAAGGGTTCAACCTTTGTCCTATTAAACCTTTCCTCTCCATCCTTGTGAGCATCAACCTGCAACCACAGCACACTGCCACCATCGAAATAGCCAATAATGCCATAGCTGAAACCGCTCCGCTTGAGGTTATCGCATTTGTATCCCACCCGTTGGGTGAGTTTAAAACGAATCTTTGTTTACATTCGATAATAGCACGACTATATGATAATGGCAATCACTTTGTAGATAAAATGTCGAAACCTCCTTTACTCACCCCTTCGGGGCTTCGTTTCAGGACCTACGGCGGGGGTTTCGGATTACGTTCGGGGGGCTCGTGGTGAGAAGAAAAATTCTACAGATGACAACTCGAGAGTTGTCGCTACAATGTAAATCGGCAAGACTTCAAGAATCAAAAGGCAGTATTTGAGCAACCTCAACAAGCCTTAGTATAGGGATGTAAACCTCAACATAGGGATGTAAAACCATATCGATAGTTCGGTTGACAAACGGGGGGATTATATTATCTTTATCGCAGGTTGAATTAACCGAATTGATTTATTTCGGTTTTCTGGAGGGATATGGACAACTTAATCTATCTCGATAACGCGGCTACGTCGTGGCCGAAGCCTCAATCCGTGTACAATTTCATGATGGATTTTTATAAAGATTGCGGAGTCAATCCGGGCCGCAGCGGATTTGATAAGGCTATTGAAGCGGGGAATATCATTGATGAGTTGCGTAAACGGTTGACGATATTTTTCGGCGGCGATGTCGCCTACCCGGAACGGTTGTGCTTTTCGTACAACGCCACTGACGCTTTGAATTTAATCATCAACGGATTGGTGGAGCCGGGCGATCATGTCGTCACCACGAATGTGGAACATAATTCAGTCATCCGGCCGATCAATCATCTGGTCAGAGATTTTGGTGTTGAAGCGACGTTTGTGCCCTTTGACGGCGACGGTTTTGTCGATCCCGATGATATCAGAAAAGCAATTAAGTCAAAGACCAAACTGGTTATCGTCAATCACGGCTCCAACGTTTTGGGGACGGTTCAGCCCATCGCGGAAATAGGAGCCATCTGCCGTGGAAAAGATGTTCTCTTCGCTATCGACAGCGCCCAGACGGCGGGCAAAGTTCCGATTGATATGAAAGCGATGAATATCGATGTGTTGGCTTTCACCGGACACAAATCTCTAATGGGCAGTACCGGAATAGGTGGGCTGTGCGTTCGCAAGCATGTCGAAATCAAACATACCCGCAGCGGTGGAACAGGAGTGCGTTCAGCTTATCCGTATCATCTCGATGAGTATCCCTTCAGGATGGAATACGGAACGCCCAATGTGGTCGGGATCGGGTCATTGGCGGCGGGGCAGGACTGGATTGTCGAATCAGGCGGGATCGATAAAATACATGACGATGAGATGAAATTAACGCTGCGGCTAATCGATGGTTTTGAAAATATAGACGGTTTGATTATGTACGGTGGTGGCGAGCTCGACCGGCGCATATCCACATTGACGATTAATATCGAGGGGCTCGACGCGGGCGATGTCGGGATTATGCTCGATGTTGATTTTGATATCGCCGTGCGAACGGGTTTGCATTGCGCGCCTCTGGTTCACCAACAAATCGGGACGCTGGATATTCACGGGGGAGTTCGTTTCGCTATCGGACCGTTCAATACCGAGGAACATATTGACCGGGCGATTGAGGGGATGTCGGATATCGCGATACGAGCCAAAGAAATGAAGGCCAGGACAAAGACAGTCTGAAAATTGAATATAAATTAGATAAACGGTCGATAATTGGAGCGGCTATTTTAATATTTCATAAATTTCCTGTGAAAACAATATATTATAACGCGAGAGTTTCAGACGCCAGTTGACGGCCGTTATCAGTCAAAAGCAGGCAATCGCTTTCTTCTCTTACAAGTTGATTTCTGAGAGCTATTCGCGAAACCCGCTCGGTGAAATTCTGATCCCAGTGCATGTGATGATATAGTGTCTCTGTCCGGCATTCTTCGGATTGTTCCGGCGTACCCTGATGCTGCGAAATGTGCATGACCAGCATGGTTTGGGCAAATTCCCATTTCTGTCTCATTCGTCGTCTGAAAATCGCCACGATTCCCCGATGAGGCGCGAAGGAAAATATGAGGCCGAAGATGACACCGGTGGTAACCGCGATGGAGCCGGCGATGGAGGCGTCAAGAAAATGCGCCAACCAGTAACCGCCAATGGCGGCAATTATTCCCAGTACTGCGCTGATGACAAGCATAACGCCCAGTCGGTCGGTCAGAAGATAGGCGGACGCGGCCGGTCCGACCATAAGGGCAACGACGAGTATCGATCCGACAGCATCGAAAGCTCCCACGGCGGTAATCGAAACGAATGACATCAAAAGATAATTTAGTATTACCGGAGAAAAGCCGATGGCGGTTGCCAGTCCGGCATCGAAAGTCGCCAGTTTGAGTTCTTTGAAAAAGATAATGATGAAAGTGATGTTCAATATCAGGATGCCCGACATGACCCATAGTGATTTGGGACCCAGATCATAGCCTGAAAATTCCAATCTATTAAATGGTGAAAAGGCTAATTCTCCAAGTAGCACGGCATCAACATCGAGATGGACGTTTCCGGCGAATCGGGAAATCAGGATGACGCCGATGCTGAACAGAGCCGGGAAAACAAGTCCGATTGAGGCATCTTCTTTGACCAGTCCCGTTTTTTGGATTAACTCAACCAATACGACTGTTAAAACACCGGTGGCCGCGGCGGCCAAAACCAAAAAAGGTGAATTAATATCACCGGTCACTAAGAACGCCAGGACAATTCCGAATAAGATCGCATGGCTGATGGCATCACTCATCAGGACCATTCGGCGCAGGACAAGAAATACTCCGGGAAGAGCACAGGCGACAGCCACGACGACGGCGATCATTTGTATTTCCAATTGGAATGAGTTCAATTTTCCTGTCCTTTGAATATGGCGCTAATCAGTTTGGCCTCATCAATGCCTTTTTCAGTCAGCGTCCATTGATTGTTTTCCGTGAGTTTCACGAGTTCGCGGCGTTCCAGTTCTTCCAGGCTGAATTTTATCCCAGACTGACCGGGACTCATGGCAATCAAAGTCGCCGTATCATGGGCATGAGAAAAATCATCGTGCTGCAACGCCAGAGAATACAAATCACAGATGATCGTGTCGAGTTGCAATTTGCGGCGATTTTTACTCTGGCGAATCCGGCTCCAGATTATTCCTCGGTTGGGAGCAAACAGTAATGACGCAATAACAATAGCGCTGACACAAAGCACAATCGTCGGACCGGTCGGTAATTTTTCGGCGGTACTGGAGACGACGGCGCCGCTGATACCGGATGCCGCGCCGAAAATTGCGGCCAGGAACACCATCACTCCCAATTTGTCGGTCCATTGACGGGCGGCCGCGGCGGGGGCGACAATCATCGCGCTCATAAGTACGACGCCGACAGTTTGCAGGCCGATGACGATGGCCAAAACCAGAAGGCCGGTTAAAATCATATCGAGCATTCGCATCGGAAGCCCCAAACTTTGGCCGTACTCGACGTCAAAGCTTAAGAGCTTGAATCTTTTCCAAAGGGCAATCAGAATAGTCAGGGTTATCAGGCCGATTATGGCCATAATGATGACATCTTGTTCGAGGAGCGCGGCCGCCTGCCCGAAAAGGAATTTCTCAAGCCCCGCCTGGGCCGCTTCCGGCGTTTTCTGAATGAAAGTGAGCAAGACTAATCCGAGACCAAAGAAAACGGAAAGCACCAGGGCCATAGCGGCATCGTGTTTGAGCCGGGTCAGGTTGACAATACTCATGATTTTGAGAGTTCCGAGCCATCCGGCAAGGGCCGCACCGATTACTAATACAAGTGGCGTTTTCATGCCGGTCAGCATAAATGCGATGACAATTCCGGGAAGGGCGGCGTGTGACATGGCATCACCCATAAGCGATTGGCGTCGCAAAACGGCGAAACATCCCAACGCGCCGCTGACCAAACCCAGCACGGCCGATCCGAGGGCGACCGTTCGCAGGGTATAATCAAAAATAAGATCGTAAAATATCCCGTCCAAAATTTGATTTATCCTCGAAATAGATTTTCTCTATTTTTGCATGGCCTGCAAAAAACCGACGCGGCCTCCGTAGGCGATTCTCAAATTATCATCAGTGAAGACATCATCAACCGGTCCGCTGGCGATACGGCGCACGTTAAGGAGCGTGACCCAATCGAAATACTCCGGCACGGTTTGCAAGTCGTGATGAACCACGACTAAGGTTTTTCCTGATTGTCTCAGTTCGCGAAGCAGTTGAATTATCGCTCGCTCGGTCGTAGCGTCGACGCCCTGAAACGGTTCATCCATGAAATAAATGCGAGCATCCTGAACCAATGCCCGGGCTAAAAATGTTCGCTGTTGTTGCCCTCCCGATAGTTGGTTGATTTGTCGGTTAGCAAAGTCAATCATTCCGACTTTTTCGAGAGCTTCTTCCGCCGCGGTTTTTTCACGTTTGCCGGGACGGCGAATCCACCCCAGGTGACCGTACCTGCCCATCATGACGACATCCAGTACGGTGGTCGGGAAATCCCAATCAACCGAGCCGCGTTGGGGGACATAGGCGACCAACTGCCTTTGCTCGGGATACGGTTTTCCATAAATCAAAACCCGTCCGGCGGCGGGAGTTATAAGGCCTAAAGTTGCCTTAATCAATGTTGTTTTTCCGGCTCCGTTGGGACCGACGATAGCCATGAGCACACCCGGCGGTACGATTAAATCAACATCCCATAAAACCGGCTTATCGCGATAGGCGACGGTCATGTCCTCGACATCTATAGCCGGAATAACTTCATTACCCAATTTTTCATTCATTTATTTATCCGTCCCCTTATTCCGGATTGCTCCCGGAGCCGGTCAAGGCTGCGACAATTGTATTTATATTGTGTTCGACCATTCCGACATAAGTTCCTTCCGGAGTACTTGTATCACCCATTGAGTCGGAAAATAGCTCGCCTCCGATGACTACCTCAAAATCACGGGCCGCGACGGCAGCCTGAACCGCTTCGATATTGCGTTGAGGAACCGATGACTCGATAAATATAGCCGGAATTTTTTTTTCAACGATAAACGCCGCCAGTTTCTGTACATCGGCGGTTCCGGCTTCCGAAGCGGTGCTGATTCCCTGAAGTCCCCTGACTTCAAAACCATAGGCGCGTCCGAAATAATTAAAGGCATCATGAGCGGTTATCAGAACCCGGACATCTTCCGGGATTTTGGCCGATTCATTCAAAACAAACTCGTGGAGTCGTTCCAGCTCAGCCCGATAGCTCTCGAAATTCTTTGAATATGTTTCGGCGTGAGCCGAGTCCAGTTTTGCTAATGTCCGATAGACCGATTCGGCCGCATGGATCCATAATTGTACATCAAACCAGACATGAGGGTCATGAGCGCCGGAGAATTCTTCGGGCGATAGCAATTCCTCTTCCGGGACGCTGCCGGCGACGGCCACGGTGATTCCAGACGATTCCATCTGTTCCAAAACTTCGGACATGGCTCCCTCAAGATGCAAACCGTTGAAAAATATAATATCAGCATTAGCGAGTGTAATCACATCGCGCTGGCTGGCTTTGTATAAATGAGGATCGATGCCGGGGCCCATCAGAGTCGAGACGGCAACCCGTTCACCGCCAATATGGGCTGCCAGATCGCCGATCATACCTGTCGTGGCTAAAATATTAATTGACTCCGCTTGTGATAAATCGCGATTTCTTCGTTCGGATATTTTGCCGCACCCGCCCAATATTAAAAACACGCATAAGGATAATATGATACACAGTAATCGATACTTCTTAGAAAACTCCCCGAATTTTCCTTTCATGTGATTCATTTGCGATATATTTATTCTTCAAAGATTATGGCTTGAAATTTAAATATTTCGGCTTGAGCTGATTTATAGGCGTCGGGTGCGAGGCCGGCTTTTTTGCAGGTTTGCCTGAGAAACGTCTCGCGATCCCAGCCGTAGTCGGTGGCTACCTGAGGAAGTAGTAAGCCTCGATTTCTACCCATTGATATCATAAGCCCGTCTCGACCGACTTCAATTTCATCCAGAGATTCGACTTTTTGGAGCGGAGTCAAAACTGAAATCTCAAGATGAATCTGATTCATCTCAACTCTTTTTACCGGAGGAAAGCGCGGGTCGGACACGGCCGCCTGAATGGCGCAATGCGATACGGTTTCATAAAGAGGAGTGATGGCTATCGTCTGGCCGATGCATCCGCGCAGACGATGGTCTTTCTCAAGCGTCACAAAAGCGGCGCCGAGGCGTTTTAAAGATTCGGGAACGTCAAATTTGGGAATTGTTTCGGTTTCGAGATAAGTTTCAATCGACTGCCGGGCTATTTTTAATAATTTCTTTTTATCGGCCTCCGATAGTTCATTGTTTTCATTGGCTTTATATAAAACCGCGGCGGCGTAACTGACAACAGAGCTTTTGTCTCCGGTGATATCTCCCGAATCGCCGTATTTTAATATTTCGACTTTATCGGCGCCTTTGGCCATAGCCGCCTTCATGACCGCTACCGTCGGGGCGCCGCCGCACATCTGGGTTTTCTTTTCTGCCAGGAGTTTTTGCAATTCATCGGGGTTCATTTTTTCCAGGCATTCAAGTCCCAATGAATCGTATTTCCAGCCTGCTTTGGCCGACATATGATGCTGCCAGTCGGTTGAGGCGACCATAACGGTGTTTTTATCCATTTCAAGATCTGTCAGGGCCGCAGCCAAAGCATCGATTGTTTCGGGAGCGGGAAATCCCATGGTCGCCGGTACCAGGGTGAAGTCTTTTAATACGGCCTGCAAATACGGAAGCTGGACTTCGAGGGAGTGTTCGCGATTATGTGCCTCCTTAGAAAATTTGACGGATTTGTTGTTTTCAATAAGTTGGAGGCACAGGTCATTATCGCAGATAACGTCTCCGAGGGGTGTTTGCCAGGTTACATCGGGTCCGTAAACTGAAATGCCGTCAAACGGCACTCGATGCGACGGTCCGCACAGGATGATTTTGTTAAAACTCGAATTTTCAAGAAGCTTGTAAGAGTAAGCGGCAATCTGGCCGGAATATTCGATTCCGGCGTGCGGTACAATCAGGGCAATAATCTGTCCGTCGATTTCCGGCAGGTCTTTGACTTCGGCCAAATGTTGATTGACCATTTCGAGTAGATCCTCACCGTCCGAGGGATAAAACATTCCTGAAACGGCCGGATAGCGTATTATTGCCTCATTTGACTTATCCATTGCGGCTCCCAGCGTGACCATTCCCCATGCGATTACGAGAATAATTCCGACAAAGATTATACGAACTTTCATGATTAATACCTCTGATAAAAAATACGTCGATTTTTTAGTTTGGGTCAAGGTAAAAAGGCTTGGCACTCGCGCCGGAAAAGTTTGTATATTGTTATTATGAGCAGGGTGGCGGTCGTAAAATACTTCGGCGATTTTCTCGGCGAAAAATTTTCGGTAAGTGTTTACGAAAACATGATTAAAGCCGGAATTGGTTTCGTCGCAGGCAATTTATCTCTTAATGAATATTTTAAACAGCTTTTTCCGGGCGGAGCGGTCGGAATCAAGACTAATTGCCTGACACCGTTTAACGCGACGCCGTTGAATTTGACCGAAGCATTTGTAAATATATTAAGAGAAAATGCCGGATATGATGAAAACGATTTAATAATCTGGGAACGAACGAATCATGAACTCAAGAAAGCGGGTTATACCCTCAACGCCGCCTCTACGGGTGTGAGATGCCTCGGGACCGACGTTGCTACAATTGGATATGATCGGACTTTTCTTAACTCAGGCAAAGTAAATTCAATGGTTTCAAAAATCTTGACGAGAATGATTGAGCATAACGTAAATATTCCGATTCTGAAGGATCATTCTATCGCCGGTATGTCAGCCGGATTGAAAAATATGTACGGCGCGATTCATAATCCGAATAAATACCATGATAACAATTGCAGCCCGTACGCCGCCAATATTAATAATTTGACTCCGATTCGGGACAAACACCGCCTGACGATTATCGACGCCGTGAAAGTTCAATATGACAACGGGCCGGGATATGCTCCGCATTCTATTGATTCGTATAATAGTTTGATAATATCGGAGGATCCGGTGGCGGCCGACTGTGTCGCTCTGGAGATTCTAAATCGGATAAGAGCGAGGAATGGCAAAAAATCGTTGAAAGAACTTGGGCGGGAAGTGAAATATCTTGATGAAGCCGAAAAATTGGGTTTGGGACAGGCGAATATTGCAAAGATTGAAATTGGCGTATTGGCAATTGCTGAGGATGGCTCGATAAGCGAAGGGAAATTGTTTTAATGGATCGGCGAAAATTCATGAAGTTTATCGGATGCGGGGCGTGTGCTGCGATGTCATCGCATTCCGGGTTGCTGCCGGAATTTCTGGGAGGCGTCCAGAACGCCTGCGCTTTTGATTACACCAGGGAACTTTCATCGGTCGAAGCCCGATATTATAAAAAACTTCCCGAAGGCGGAATCGAATGCGAGATCTGTCCTCGCCGATGCAGGATTACAGATTTGGAGAGAGGTTATTGCGGTTCGCGCGAAAACAGAGGAGATACTTATTATACGCTCGTGTATGGCCTGCCGTGTGCGGTCAATATCGATCCGATCGAGAAAAAACCTTTCCATCATTTTTATCCGGGGACGAGCGCGTTTTCGCTGGCGACGGCGGGATGCAATGTTAATTGCAAGTGTTGCCAAAACTGGGATATCTCCCAATCCCGACCGGAACAAACCGAAAATTTCTCTCTTCCTCCAAAAGATATAATTGATTTATGCCAGCAGCGGAAAGTACCTACGATCGCCTATACCTACAGCGAGCCGGTAATATTTTATGAATATATGTACGATACCGCCGAGCTGGGTCATAAGCATGGTATTAAATCGGTGATGATATCCGGGGGGTATATCAATCCTGAACCGCTGGGTGAACTTCTCAAACACCTCAATGCCGTTAAAATTGATTTGAAAGCAATCCGCGAAACGTATTACAAAGATTATGTTGACGGTGAACTCAAACCGGTTCTGGATGGGCTGATACAGATTAAAAAATCGGATGTGTGGCTTGAGATTGTTTATCTGGTCATTCCGACTCTCAATGATTCCGATGATGAATTTACCGAATTGGCTCGCTGGATAAAAAATTATCTCGGGGTCGATGTTCCGATACATCTCTCGCGGTTTTATCCTCAGTATCTTCTCAAAAATCTCCCGCCGACGCCGCAGACGACTCTCGATCGAGCTCTTTCGATTTGTCGGGCCGAGGGATTGGAATACGTTTATCTGGGCAATATCCCCAGCCATAAAGCGGAATCAACGTATTGTCCCAAGTGCGGTGAGATGTTGATCGAACGGCGGGGATATCGTACCTCTGTTTCCGGCATGAGTAAAAATAAATGCAAATCATGCGGTAAAATTATTCCCGGACGGTTCTTCTGATGCACCGGCAGGGATTCTTGCTCGGGATTTTTTCAATCGGGGGACAGGTTCTTCTCCTGCGAGAAATTATATCATCATTCAATGGCGATGAAATATTCATCGGCACGGCCTTATTCGGCTGGTTGATTTCGGTTGCGATGGGAGCATACCTGGGCGGAAAAAAACGCGGTATCAATGCGACTATTCTATTTATCATCGGAGCGGCTCTGGTGCCGATTACGATTATCGCGGTAAGGTTATCTCCCGTGTTTTTGTCGCCGGTGATGGGCGAGATTATACCGTTTGGAAAAGCGGCAATGCTCTCGATTATTGCTATGTTCCCGGTTGGAATTATATCGGGTTGGTTGTTCAGCGCCATCTCCAATCGGGGCATTGATCCGGGAAATGCCATTGCCGTTGTATATTTATTTGAAGGCCTTGGGGCGTTTGTCGGAGGAATTGTTATAACGATTTTCGCGGGAAATGTATTTTCCACGTTGGGATTCGCGCTGGTTTTAACAATAATAGTTATTGTGTTATCGTTAACATCGGGGAAATTATCAAATATAATAAAATTGTCGATCATTGGGATTGCGGCGATAATTCCGGCAGCGATGGCGGCGCCGACACTCGACCAAAAATGCGATCAGCTTAAATACAAAGGCTATCATGTCATTTCGTCGTTCGATACTCCTTATGGGCATCAGGCTATTTTGGAAAAAGACGGCCATTATGTTTTAATGACCGATAATACTATCGAAGATGTCTATCCCGATATTGAACGGTTTGAAAACCGGTTTATCCCTCCGATGATATACGAGCCCGATGCTGAAAAAATATTATTCATAGGGCGGGGAGAGTTTTATCCTTTAGTTGACACATCGCGAGTGACCTTTCTCGATCCTCGGGCTGAAATCAGTCGGAGGTTGTCGGGGATAGAAATATTTACATCCGGAATTATTACGATCAACGATGATCCGCTGCGGTATTTCGCTCGACATGACGGAATTACCTATTATGATATTATCATCCTCAACCCCGGGGCGCTGGATAGTTATAAATCGAGCCGCTTGTTGACCGCGGAAAATATTATCAAGATCAAGGCATGGCTCAAAGAGGACGGGATCCTGTATATCCCAACCGAGTACGATACCGACCGCTATATTTCGCCCGATATAAAACCAGCGCTGTCGGTGATCTATAAAACGCTGGAGCAGTCATTCAATCATATTAATATCTGGCCGGGGACGATGACTTTGTTTTTTGCCTCGGATACCGATAAGATTATGATTTCCGCAGATTCGGTGATGAGTTTAATCGTTTCGCTGGGTTATCCGACGAAGAGCGTCACCCCGGAATATCTCTATGACCGTTTGAATGAAATGAAAACCGAACGAGTGATGCGGGCCGCCGGTGAGTTTGAGCAATTTAATTCACTTGAAAAACCTATTTTGACGCATTATCAGGCGTTGTATCGTTCGACGGCGCATGAGTTTGACCGGAAAATAATTCATGGGATTCTTACCAATCATACCTGGCTGTATGCGATTCCGATTCTGATATTGATATTCTTTTTTATGTCGCGATTGTCTGACAGTAAGCGCAGTCGTTTTCCGCTGTTTCTATATTTTACGGCCGGGGCGGTTTCGTTGTCGTTTGAACTTTTGTCTTTTTATTTGTATCAATCGACGGCTGGGTCGCTTTATTCGGAGATGGCGGTTTTGATCGGGACGTTTATGTTTGGTCTGGCGGCCGGAACCTGGTACGCGCATCGTCAGGATGTGCGGATGCGGATTGAGCAATCGGCGTTGGTTTTGCTTCTGGCGGCGGCGGTGATGTTTTTAAGTTTATACCAAAGCGTTGGCCCTCGGGAAGCGATCTATTTTCATGTTTGCTTTTTGTTCGTGACGGCGTTGGGGACAGGGACGCTTTTTGTCGGAGCGACCAATCGGTATTATGCGATTTATCTCGATAACAATCGCGGAGCGGGATACGCGGTGGAAATTGCCGGGTCTGCCGCGGCGGCTTTGTTGACGACAACGATTTTGCTTCCCATCATCGGCGTCGTGTGGCTGATATTGTCGATTGCGGGACTAATTATACTGGCTGTCGTTGGGACGTTGCGCGATAATTTTTGAATAATGTTTTCATCTAATTCGTTGACAAAATCGGCCATAATAAGTACATTGCCTGTATATACTAATCACATGCGATCCGCATCGGGAAATACGTTAAAAAAATATAGATTCTGTCTTCTATCTTAGGAGGAATTATGGGACATCTCTTCAAAACTGCGGTTCTGATTGTTATTCTTACTCTTTACTCATTCAATCCAATTTCTTTTGCTCAAACCTGGGAGCAGACCATTGGGCCATATGGGGGAAGTGTGATATGTTTGGCCATCAACGCCAGTGGTGACATTTTTGCAGGGACCTCTAGTGGCGGTCTTTTTCGTCTTGATCTGTCATATATCTGCGGCGATGCCAATGGCGATTGGCAGGTGAACGTCGGCGATGCTGTTTATATAATTGCTCACGTCTTTAAAGGTGGCCCACCTCCTGAATCTATCGAAGCTGGAGACGCCAATTGCGATGGCAATTGCAATGTCGGTGATGCAGTTTATTTGATTAATCATGTATTCAGGGGCGGTCTCGGCCCATGCGCGGATTGTCCTCCAACGGGTACATTGACAGCTCGTAGCGACTGCAAAAGCTTTGAGAAAACATCAACGGCATCAGAAAGTACGCCCACAAATCAGGATTGTATTGAGTATCAGTATGACGGGGTCGGCACATTATCACTCCGCCATATCAACGCCGGGTTTAACTGTTGCCCGTTAGACATGATTATCGATATAAATATTGAGGATAACATAATTACTATAGACGAGTCAAAAGTTGAAGGAGATTGTAGTTGCAATTGCCTTTTTGACTTGGATTATGAAATCCAAAACCTGCCCCCGGGCGAATATACCATAGTCGTTAGTGAACGATTTACATTTCCTGATGAAGAGCTATTAGAATTTAGCATAAATCTTACTTCTTCGCCTATAGGGAGTTTTTGTGTAACAAGAAATTATTATCCCTGGGGATACTGATTGCCCGGTAGGGCAGAAATCGAGGAATTTCCAATTCCGAAACTCCTGCCAATATTTTAAGCCGGTAATGGCAGAAGTCTCCTACTTCTACCTACTCAGCTTCACCGTATATTCCAAAAGACGGGGGAATTGGCTGGAGCCCTGCGGGCTCCATCCTTGCATATCTTCAAGGATTTCGAAACCGCAGGGGTTTCGACCTACGGGACTCAAATAATAATCTGTGTCATTGCGAGCGAGTGAAACGAGCGCGGCAATCTTTGGTTTTTAAATACAGATCGCCGCGTCGTCCGGCTATCGCCGAACTCCTCGCGATGACATTCCGGATTCCCGATTCGTCCCGTTAAAACGGGGCTCTCGGGAATGACAGTGGTGAAATTTATACTCGTGATTGGCTTGACAAATTAGGTATATCTGTCCATATTTGCCAAATTATATGGAGGTTGTATGAAAAGATTTGTATTGGGATTTGCGATATTGCTTTTGGGTTTTTCGACGATGACTTATTGTCAAATAGTACGGGCGACCGGGATGGGCGAGGCGGGGATTGCTCTGACTGAAGGGGGCAACGCTTATTATAATCCCGCCCAGATCGCTTTTCCGACTAATGATTATAAATACTATATTCAATGCTCTCCGGGGAAGATAAAATTCAGTAAGTCTTACTATGGCACCAATAAAATTGGATACTGTGGAATTTTCGCCAGGATAAATACAGATGAGGTAACTTCAAAACTTCCAGTCAATATTTATGCCGGGTATTACCGATTAGGAACGTATTCAAGGGTTGAACGTATGACATTTGATGGGCCATATTCTTCATTAGAAATTAGGAAGGCATCGACGCAATATAACGCTTTCGTTATGGGGTTTAGTAAAAGCGAAAAAGTCGATATTAGCGGGGCGTATGAAATAAGTTTTCGCGAATCCAAATCTGGCGATAGTTACAATAGTGAAACGAGATTAAATTATTCATTCCTGATTGGGTTTCCGTTTGAAAATATATATCACAAAAATCTGAAAAAGGGTGAAAAAGTATTCAATATCTATTTGGCAGTTGCGCATGCCTGGAGGAACTATTGGACAATTGGGTCTGATGTTGAAAAACTGGCAGGAGCTTCGGTCAAATTCAGCTTTGACAGTTTCGGGAAATACGGACAGATTTCGTTTATATCGCTTTTGCCCGCGATTGAATTTCCCATTGATGGGGGTACTACTAAAGTAGGGCTTGAATTGGGTTTGGCAGAGGCCTTATATTTACGCATAGGACGGATTGGTATCAAGGGACAATACTTTTCAAGTACGATTGGATTAACGTTAAGCAGTCGCGGGTTCGCTCGGGCGATTTTTGATCCAGATAATTCTAATACAGGGGTGAAACGGTTTTTGACTCAATCAATGGGGCTTGAATTTGAATTTGCACGCAAGCAAAATCATCCTGGCTCCTGGTCCAGTAAAACTCTTTATGGATTGAATCTGGTGGTTTATTAGCGTTTTGTCGGAATCCCTGCGGTTTCGACAATGCGACAACCCGAGGGTTGTCGTTACACATCGACTACGTGCTGTCGGTTCCTTAGCGAAGCGGTGAACCGATATTAGAAACTGTCAGGTCACAATTTTGTTACACAAAATCAGGACCTGACAGCACCGGAAGTATTTGAATCATGATATTGTTGTCGCGCTTCGCGCGATGGCAGGATCACAGGGTTCCTGAATTGAGTATTGAGTAATGGAAAAGAATCTATTTATTAATCATTTTATTTATATCCGAAACTTTTCCGGAATGCAATAAGTTTTTTGCAAAGGAATTAATTGATGGTACAGCGTTAGCAGGAATTATCCGAATTAATAAACTTCCGTCCTTTTGTAAGAAATCCTTCTTATGACTAAATAAGTGTGATTGTCTGGAGATTATAAATTGCCATATACATCCTCCAATTGTAAACATATAACAATTAAGATTTTCGAACCTGCCTTTTTTAGGCATTGCAATTGCGTCAAATGATGCGTTCTTTTCCAATTCTAAACCAATAATGAGACAGCCATAGTCATGAGGCGCTCCAGGTTTCTTCTGAAGTATCATTTTTCTGATGATTTCTTGATGTGGCCCAAGTGAGACATTCTTGAAAAAATCATCAGATGATACACTTGCTCGCCAAATTAATGACAATTGAAATAACTTAAACTTTTCATAATTGAGATTTACGATTTTAATTTGATTAGGTTCTCCTGTATCTTGATAATTCATATCGTCGAAAAAAACTATTTTTACATGTTTCTCAAATTCATTGATGTGTTGTTCACAAACATCGCATAATAATTTTTCATAAATCCCTTTTTGCTTATAATGCGTAGTTTCATTCTTGGCGGTAGATGTCATTAACAGCCTTCCTTTTTCATCATACAAATGCTTATAGAAAAATTCTGGAATTATATGTGAATTTCGTAAATCTTTCTTTGAATGGCATAATCGACATTTCATAATATTCTATTTCGCCAAAAATTATTTGAAATTAAAATTACGATTTATTGATCCCTTTTCTCTGTAGTAAAATCTGATTTTTGGCGGAGCGGGATTCGCCGACGCTGGTGACATACACAGCCGGTTTATCAATTACCGGGCAGGCATATTCGCACGCGCCGCAGCCGGTGCAAATGTCAGGTTCGATATACGGTCTCTTGATCGTGATCGTGTTGCCATTGCGGTCAGTCGCTTCTTCTTCCCTGAGAAAAATCGCTTTGGGCGAAGTCGGGCACCATTCTTCGCAAACGAGACAGGTTTTGCCCATCGCCCACGGCAGGCAGCGTCCCCAGTCAAAGAAGGCGGTTCCGATGCGGTCGGGAGGATTGTCTTTGTCGCCTACTTTTTCTTTGGAGGTCATCGGCAGGATCGCGCCGGTCGGGCAAACTTCCCCGCACAGCGTACAGGTCGGTTCGCAGTATCCGATTTTCATAATCAAAATCGGCGTCCAGATGCCTTCCATGCCCGATTCCATCAGGGTCGGATGGATGGCGTTGTTGGGACAGACGCGCATACATTGGCCGCAACGGATACATCGTTTGAGAAACCAGTCTTCCTCGACTGAACCGGGCGGACGGATAAGAAACGGATTGGGATTGGCGTCGAAGGCGTCCCCGGAACGGATAAAAGGAAACAATGCCAATCCTCCGGCGACCGAAGCTAAGACTTTGCGGCGGGTGATATCGACTTGCCGGGTCGGGGCGGGATTGGTTTTGGTCGTTTCGTGATCGGGAAAGAAGCAAAACGATAACGAGCCTTCGGGGCAAGAAGCCTGGCAGTTGAGACAGAGATGACATTCGGCCTGTCGCCATTTGGATCCGATTTCGGGATTATCGGCGCCCTGACAATGTTCCAGACAGAGATTGCATTTATCGCAGGTCGATTCGTCTTTTTTCAATCCGAAAATAGCATAGCGGGAGAATATCCCGAGCATTGCTCCCAGGGGACAAATACCGCGGCACCAGAAACGAGTGAAGACGCGATTGAGAGACAGGACGAGGATGAAAAATAGCCCCAGCGAAAAGATAGTGTGAAAGTGCATTTGCCTGAAAGGCAGGATTAGGGCCGTGAGGATATTAAATACGTATTGAGCGGCATCGCCCAGCGGGGGCCATCCGATTGATTTTATCCAGGTTACGATGGCAAGTGAGGTGGTATGCAGAGTCGGCAGGACGACCGTGCCGATGGAGCGGGCCAGAAACGGCAGGGGATCCAATAGACCGATTTGCAGAGTTCCAACCAGCGACCCGGCGATAAATATCAAAAAGATATAATACTTGATGCGCTGGTATTTTTTGTAGCGATTCGAGTTGATTTTACTTTTGCCTTTGCGTTTCAACCGTTCCGAGGGGATTTCGGATATCCAGTGATTGAGAGTTCCCAACGGGCAAATCCATCCGCAGAAAAAACGGCCGAGAAAAATCGTCGGAATCAGGATGACGAGCGACCAGAGAAGGCCTTTGTATAATGTTCCGGTCGCGAGAAGAGTTCCCAGCGCGGTCAGGGGATCGAATTCGAGGAATAACGAAACGGGATACGGGAGGGTAATATCGCCTTCACCGGAAAAATTGATCTCGAAATTTGTTTTTAGAATCAGCCAGAAAAATATAACGAAAAACAGGATTTGCGATACGCGCCTGATATTGCGAGTGGTTTTAACGGTCATGCGGCAATCTCTTTATATCCGGCGTTGAGATAATCAATCATACCCAGGCCGTTTTTTTCGGCCAGGATGATATGGCTGATTTTATCCGGCGCGACGCCCAGAAATTCAGCGCCCCGGGCATCGGCCGCGACCGGGTCGGTGGCGCAGATGACGGAATGTTGAAGAGAGACATCATCGAGCGAGCCTCCCGTCGGGCCGCCCCGCATCAACACGCGGGTAGCATCGACAACGGTCAGAGTCGGTTTGCAGTATGCGACCAGATCGACAATCGATTGGTCAATTTCCTGATGAAGCTGGTTGCGCCGCCCGCCGAGGATGCCATAGAGGTTTTTCATTCCAATCGTGCAGGATGACAACGAGTGATGTTTGACAATCGGCATATTGATCAACTTATCGGTTTCGATGAAATGTTTGAGAACCGGCCAGATGGTCAGGATTTTGCCCCCCATATCGGTTCGAACATAATCTTCGTCGCGAGGAAGCATGACAATACCTCCGGCACTCTCTGTCGCTTTACGAATTCCGGAACGGATGAAACAGCGGGGAGCAAAATTACAGGTAACATCGGTGACGATGACTTGTGAGGCCCCGGCCGAAAGGCATTGCCGGATCATTTCACCCACCAGCAAAGGATTGGTATTGGCGGCCTGTTCGGGCGTGCGATCCCATCCGACGTTCGGTTTGACGACAACTCGTTCGCCGGGTCGTATGAACCGCTTAATTCCTCCGATGGCATCAAGCGAAGCGCGGAGGGCCTGAATGTGATCTTCATTATGGGCCAGGACTATTTTGGGAAGTTCCGGATTGTCGGCGATACGGTAATCGGGATTGGAAATAACCAATTTTTGACCGGCAGAAATTTCCCGGTTGTGAAACAGCCATCCGGTTGTGCCGGTGACCGCGGCTAAAGCCGTAGCCTGTGCGGTTTTCCTAATAAAATCGCGACGTTTCATAATCATCCATCCTTCCGCGGAGTTGTAATTATACAAATTAATACATTGTCTCAGTCTATGCAATTTATAATCTATCCCGTCAGAGTCTTGATTTTGAATCAGTAGTAGGCTATGTTTTTATTAACGAAGTCGGGATGATACGGCGATATATTGAATAACTATAATAATTCAATGCGGCCAAATGGATAAGACGGAAAATCAAAGACTGGGAAACGGCGGAAATTCAAATTCTGATTTAAGAACGATTCAGAAAAATTTCGCTCTTTTCCTCCAGTTGCTGGAACAGAATAACCATATTCTGGGAATCATGGGTGACATGGGGGAAAAATCTCAGGGCGAATATCTGTTTGATATCCATTATATTCGAGAATGCCTGACTGAAATACGCGGGGGGATTACCCTGATAATTAATAAAATGGTGGCGTTGGGGGGACCGGAATATGAAGCGCTCCGCGTACGGTTCAATGAAATCGATGCTGTATTGGGAACGGTTCTTCCTGGGCAGCAACCTATTAAGAAAGACTCTCTGACGGTTTCGTTTGACCGCCTGAATCGTAATCGAGCTTACAGTGTCGGAAGCAAGAACGCGCAGTTGGGCGAAATGAAGGCGAGATTGAATATGCCGGTTCCGGAAGGTTTCGCGATTACCGCTCGAGCCTATAAACATTTCGTTGATGCCAACGACCTCCAGGTTCGTATTAGCCGCCGCATAGATTCTCTCGATATCAAGAGTTATGATGATCTGGTTCGTATAGGCGGTGAGATCAGGGAAATGATTAACGCCAGTCCGGTGCCGCTCGATTTGGTGAGCAGTATTTTACAGAGTTACCGGGAACTTATCATGCGCACGTCGCACGGGATGATATCGATGCGGTCGAGCGCCATAGGTGAGGACACTCTATTCAGTTTCGCGGGGCAATACGCGTCCTATCTAAATGTTCGGGAAGAAGAGTTAATCAACAGATACCGTGAGATTCTGGCCAGCAAATTCACGCCACAGGCAATTTATTATTTTTTGAGTCATTCTCTTTCGGAAGCTGAATTGGCGATGAGCGTCGGGTGCGTCAGCATGATTGACGCCAAAGCCAGCGGAGTGGTTTATTCTCGCGACCCGATTGATCCGAGGGATGATTCCATAATCGTCAATTCCATATTCGGACTGGGCAAATATCTCGTCAACGGCCGCCTGACGCCCGATGAATTTCGGTTATCGCGCGACACGGGTCGGATTTTGTATTCCCGAATCGCCAAAAAGCCGGCGCGTCTTGTGAATCTCCCTGAAGGCGGAACCTTAAAAGAAGACATTCCTGAAGAAGAACAAAGGAAGTTTTCTATAGCTGAACCGCATTTGCAAGAACTCCGAGAATACGCGTTGAAGCTTGAAAAGCATTATCGCATGCCGCAGGATATTGAATGGGTAATAGATAAAAATGATAAATTGTTTTTGCTCCAGTCGCGTCCTCTGCAAATTATCCGATTGAAATCAGAGGCGGTACAATTGGATACAACCCGCAAGAAAAAGATACTGACCGGCCGAACGACGGTTTGTCCGGGAGCGGGGAGCGGCCCGGTCTATCATGTATCGACGTTCAGTGATTTGCCCGATATTCCCGAGGGCGCCGTTTTGGTCACCCATCATCCGTTTCCCGGTCTGATTACCGTCATGAGCAAAGTCAGCGCCATCGTATCCCGTATCGGGGGATTGGCGAGTCACATGGCAACGATTGCCCGTGAGTATCACGTTCCTACCCTGGCCGGAGTGCCTGAATATAAAAATCTAAAATCGGGGCACATCGTTACCGTTGACGCCACGGAAAAAGCCATATATGCGGGCAAACATGAGGATATTGTTAAAGCCCGGCAGCCGGAATACGATTTGTTTGAGGATTCCGGAATTCATCGGGTGCTTGATAAGGTTCTTGACCTGGTGACTCCCCTGAGGCTTTTGCACCCGGCCGATGAGGATTTTCTTCCGGAAAATTGCATGTCCTTCCATGATATTACACGTTTCGCGCATCAAAAGGCGATGGAGGAGATGTTTCGCCGTGCTCAGGAAATGGAGAGTAAAGAATCTCTGGGGTATAAACTCAAAAGCGATTTACCGGTCGATATGAGCGTAATCTATCTCGAACGTGAGCTTTTGAGCGACGTTAAAGAAAGATATGTTACCGAAGAAGATATTAACGCGACTCCAATGAAAAATTTCTGGGCGGGAATAAAGGAAGAAGGTTGGCCGGTCAAGCCGCCTCTACCGGTTTTCACCAAAGGCCTTGGAACCGATTTGACACTCAAGACGAACAAAGATTATTCTGAGTACAGTTTCACTGTTCTGGGGCGTGAGTATATGATGCTGAGCCTGCGCCTGGGCTATCATTTTACAACGGTGGAGGTAATGCGTACGGATGAAACGGGTAATAATTATATTCATATGCAATACAAGGATGGGGGCGCGACCCTGGATCGGAGAATTCGGAGAATAAAATTGCTAAAAGATATATTATCCCATATGGGATTTACTCAGCAGAGGAAAGGCGATTTTCTAAACGCCGGGATATCGTATCAGGATAAACAGGTAATTGATGAAAAATTGTTTTTGTTGGGGCGCCTGACGATGAAAACCAAACAGCTTGATATGGCGCTTTCCAATGATGCCGTCGCGGAATGGTACACTCAGGATTTTATAAAAAAGCTGGGATTGGAATAATTTTTGAGTTATTATAGTCAGGCGAGGTTTTTTGGGCATGGCTAATAATATGAAAATAGATATGAAGCGGAAAATTTTGGCGATAGACTCCGAGGTGCATATGCTGCGGTTATTGGAGCAGGTTATTGAAGAGGGGAGTTCATATCGGATTAAGACGACTCATAACGCCCTCGAAGTGCCTGAAATATTATCGCGCGAAGCGTTTAGCATCATAATTACCGAGATTGAAATGCCGGGATTTTCGGGTATGGATATTCTCAAGAAAATATATGATGAACAGCGTGAGGAAGAAGTAATTATACTGACCGCCTTTGCCTCGCTTGAATATACACTGGAAGCGTTTAAGTACGGGGCATGCGATTTTATTTCAAAGCCGGTAGAAAAAGAGAGGCTCTTAAGCGCCGTCAAGAGAGCTATGAAGCGCTATGAAGATAAATTGCTGGCACAGTTTATCGATAATTGATTTACTTTCCTCATATTTATTTCAAAAACTTAAACTGAATCGCGTCTTCCGGACAGGTCTTAATACATTCTCCGCAGGAAGTGCAGTCAGGCAGAGCTCTGCTTTTATTTTCCAGCATCGGTTTGATCGTCGGGCAGGGGCTTTCTTCTTCACAGCTACCGCATTCATTGCAGGCGGTGTAATCAATTTTGATTTTGCCCAATGATATTTTTTCCAAAAACCAGGTCAAGGCTCCGATGGGGCATATCAGATAACAAAACGGGCGATAGATGATAAAAGAAGATATGACTAGAATGGTCATCAGGACGACGAAAGTCGTATCGACCGACCAGTGCAAAAGTTCAAAAAAGTTTATCGGATCATAGATACTAAATGCTGAATATGCGGGCCAGACGCCGATGAACGGATTGAGCTCGATCCTCTGCCCCAGGGCGATAATAAGATCGCGGACATAAAAGAAGGTCAGGAAAAACATAACCAATAGAGAAATGCGAACAGTATTGAAAGCCGTGAAATTGAAATTCTTCCATTTTAGCTTATGCGGAATTTTATTGATAAGTTCCTGAAACGCTCCCAGAGGGCAGACCCATCCACAGAATAATTTTCTCCCGATTAAGCTGGGAATCATGATTGCCGCGAACATCGCCAAAAAAGCCGGGAAATATTCGCCCATCGTGATTTTGAACATAAACAGTTTTGTTACGCCGCACATCGGGCTGGGGTGGAGAGGAAAGAAATAATCGAGTCCGAATAGTACAAAAATCACGGCTAACGCGCCGAGGCGTATCCAGTAATTAATCCATTTGGTAAATAGAATTATCAAGCCGACCGCCATCAGTATCATAAAGGCGATATATTTTCCGGAGGTCATAAAATCCCAAAATGTTGGGGGTGAGGGCGGCGGTTCAGATTGAGCCGCGACTGCGGCTGAATCTATTTCGGCGTTGGATTCATTTCCTTCTTCCAATGCGGCGGAAGTATCGGATACGGTTTGGGTATTATCGCTCTGTCCCTGACCGTAAATTGTCGCGCTTAGACAGAAAGCAAAAATTATAAAAAGGCCTGTCAGAAAATATCTCTGGTTCATCTTTTATATCCTTTTTTGATTGTCAAATATAATAAAACGCTTTCCAATGTCAATTAATGGCACTGTCAATATCGGATTGGCGTATAAGAGTAAGTTTGTAGGCGGCGTCGGCAGTGATATCTTCCCAATCAATTTGAAATTGTCGATATTCAACGTTGAGCCACAAATTAACCTGATCATCATAATGAGGGCTCATAAAATTCCCTGAAATTCCGCCGGGAATGACTCGCAGAGAGTTTTTCATATTCCCCAAATCAAAAATATGACGATGAGACGCTCCCGCCAAAGGTTCCCAGGGATTTACCAGGCTGTAAAGAGTAGGATTAACGGTGTGAGAACTTCCGCCGACCGGGAATGGCCCGATATACATCCAGTTTTTCAGTATTGGGATATTACGTCCGACCGAATTATAAAACGTCAGGGAATGGAGACGGCTCCATTGCCACTGTTCGGCATCATCGCCGAGATTATTTTTCAAAAATTCGACACCCTGAGAAAAACTTTTACGATATACATCATCCCGGTTTTCTACTATCGCCGTGCCGGGATTGTCAAACCATTCTGAAGAATCTTTTTCGAGAAGAGAATGCAAGGCTTTGTGTACGCCAAAATTGTTATGCGACAGATAGTAAAAGTATAAATCATCGCCCATTCTCTCGCGGAAAATATTTTCAATGATAATTTGCATGATGGCGTGAAACACGGAGGAACCCGAGCTGTTTTTGTCGGCGTGATAATTCCAGTCCTGCAAAATATTGAGGGCATCGCTTTCAAGTTCATTAAGCGACCCGCTATCTAACGCGGAGATTATCCGAGGGGTCCATTTTTCGGCGGCGATCATATAATTATCGGCGTGAATTTCTTTAATATCATCAATGCTGAGCTTGTCCTTACTATTCAAAAGATATTGGATGCGGATATACCTGTCGGGCGGCGCGAATGATTGTGATATATAATGCGCGTAATCATCGCCGATAGTTTTGTTATTGGCCGTCGCGATCCAGCCGTTTTCAGGATTGTTGATATGGGGCTGGTCTTCGGTCTCAACGTATCCGGCCCATTCATTTTGACTGTCCCAACCGGGCAGAATACGGGAGCCGTCAAATCCGTCTCTATTGGGAATTCCGACCGCTGCCCAGTACCCGATATTTCCATCTTTGTCGGCATAAACCCAATTCTGCCCCGGGCATTTGTAGAGCGCGACAGCAGTCTCAATTTCATCAGTATTGGCCGCACGATTGAGATAATAAAAGGCGGTTGGTTCATCATTAAAATCATTTAAAGTCCAGCGCATCGCGATTGAATAAGAAGTATCGGCGTGTTTCCAAAAAGTATCCTCGATGATATCATCGATTATTACACCGTGGCGGGTATGCCGAATATTTATCACGATGGGAGTATCATTAGCGACGAAAATAGTATCTTCACGTCCTGATATATCCATCCATTGGCCGTCGTATTCGTACTGGTTGCCATTAGCGGGATTTATTTTTTCAAGATAATAGTCGGCGTCGTCGGCCATGACATTGGTAAAACCCCAGGCGACATTGTCATTGGCTCCGGCGATTATAAACGGCACCCCGGGCAGGCAGACGCCGGAAACATTTAGATTTGGCGTGTTCAGATGGGCTTCATACCAGATGCCGGGAGCTCCGAAGCCGAGATGCATATCATTGGCCAGAATCGGCATCCCCGTTTTAGATTTTTCCCCAGATATGACCCAGCTATTGCTCCCTCCGCGAAACGGCATACCGGTCAGGTCTCGAGCGGCTCGGACCGTTTTCAAAAACCGGTTTGCGCTATTTAAATTGAATTGACCCGGTATGATGGTCGGAGCGTCTTTGGGATAATCAATAAATATTTCATCCGCCAATTCCCGGCCAATTTTAGCGCGGACCGCTTCATAAGTCAATTCGGTGTCAAAAGAGAAATTCAGCGTCCAGGCCATGTAATAAATGACGCATAATTCATCGGCCGGCTCCCAGGGCTCGGGCTGAAACCCAATCAGAGAAAACTCAATCGGGAAATTGGCGTCGGGGTTATTGATATATTGATTAACGCCGGCGGCATAGGCTGTCATCATTTCTTTAACTTCGACCGGCAAAAGATTAAATCTCTCTTCAATTGATTTTCCCGAGGTAATCAGGCGAAAAAGCCTATCCACATCAACTGTTTCGGGGCCAATAAGTTCAGATAGTCTTCCCTTGACCGCTCGTCTGATCATTTCTATTTGAAACAGCCTATCCTGGGCGGTGCAATAACCCAGGGCAAAGGCGGCGTCATTGTCATTTTCGGCATATATATGAGCCATACCATAAGAATCGCGGATGATCTCAATTTTATCCTCAATTCTATCTATAATTATGCTCCCATTATATTCGGGCAGGGTTGATTTCAGGAAGATGTACATGCCTCCGCAAATCGAGATTATCAAGACTACGAAAACGCCCGCTATCCAGCCGAATTTCTTCATATTTTAGCCCAATTTATTTATTTTTTAGGTTTAAGGAATTAAAGAAAAAGTGCCGAAAAAAGCAAAGCAACATTTTAGCTATTTACATGCTATAAAAATGGAGTATATTGGGAGGATTGGATACTTCATCGTTGTTACTTCATATCTTAGGGAGCCAAACATGCGTAACTCATTAATCATTGCCGCCGTGCTAATTGTAGGATTAAGCTCGATTGGTATTTGCGAGGAAATTTATAAAGTCAAGCTGGAAAGCCAGAACGATGCTGAGTTATTGATATCAACCGGGATTGAACCTCTGGTCAGAATCGGAAACGAATATATTATTCAAGCCGATAATTTATCCTCGAATTTGCTCCTGCAGAGCGGTTTGGAGACACAGCTATTGGCTACGGGAATTGATAAGGATGATCTGGCTTATGACAACAGTCGGGATAAATCAAAGACAGATAAATTCCAGGTTATTTATCAATACGAAGGGTTGCGTATTCTGCTGGTGGATAATTATAAGTCTCTGTCTCGCGACGACAGGAAGGATATGCACCCGATTAATAATAAGGGGCTGAAAATATTTTATAAACTCCCCCGAACTTATGACCCATCATTTGTACTTCAGGAAATCGGACTCGACTCACTTATTGGTCTGGTCGAAGAAGATTCCTGCGATTCGTATGTAAGCCAGCTTCAATCTTATGATAGAACGGCCGGGACGGCTTCGAATCGGGCCTCTCGGGATTGGATTAGAGATAAATTTCTTGAATTCGGCTATACTGATGTTACATATCCCAGTTTTTATGAATATGTGTATGGCAATTACCGTGAATGCTTCAATGTTGTGGCGGTAAAACCCGGATCGAATTATCCTAATCGTCAGATTGTCTTAGGGGCTCATTTTGACTCCGAACCCGGTTCGCCGGGGGCCGATGATAACGGTTCCGGAACGGCTGCGGTATTGGAGGTCGCTCGGGTACTATATGATCTCGAGACGGAGATGACCATTATTTTTGCTCTGTTTGATGCGGAGGAAGAGGGACTTCTCGGGGCTTATGATTATGCCTATGATGCTGCCGCTGCGGGTGATAGCATAATTTGCATGTTCAATATGGATATGATTGGCCATTACCAAAATTACGGTGGTGTTGATATCGGTCATGGTGATTATGACGGATACGCTTTATTGATGGGCGATCTGGGGCAGCCGTTGACCAACCTCACCGGATATTTTGAATATGGGGCCGCCAACTCAGACCATTTTCCCTTTATGCAGGCCGGGTTCGATATTGTCATGGCGTCGGAACATGAATTCTCCACGGTTTTTCATACTTTTAGAGACAGTACCAGTTACATGAATTTTGAATATATGTCGCGCGTAGTCCAATTGGTCCTTGCCACCGCTTACAGTATTGATAAACTTCCCTTTGCGGTTTCGATTTCGTCGGTGCTTGATGTGGGCGATGGACAGTCTTTGCAGGTTAATTGGGTCGGCGGAGATCCTGCTGAAATCGGCTCGTATAAGATACATTATAATTCGACAACGATTTCGGATTACGGATATGTTTACGTTTCCGGTGATATATCAAGTTATGTGCTATCGGGTTTGGTCGAAGGCGAGGAGTATGAAATTACAGTCTATGCTGTGAATAATTCCGGGCAATCCTCGTTAGTAGGCGATGCCGTTAGTCAAACTCCCTATTTCCTGCCCCGGCCGCCACAACAAATTACGGCCCGGCCCGGATATCGCTCAATTCAATTGAACTGGAGCGCCGCTAATTGTGAATTGGATTTCAGTCATTACGCCATAATCCGGGATGGTGTCATCCTGCCGGATCATATATCCGGAAGCAGCTATCTCGATGATGATTTTTCACTGGGCGCGCTGTATCACACCTATCATGTCGTCGCCATCGATATCGAGGGTAATATTTCGGATTTAGCCGGAATCGATCCGGTTGTCAGCCGGGCGGCAACCCTGGAACCGGGGAAAATGCTGGTAGTGAACAGGTCGAATTATATTTCAACCTATATCATTGATGCCGCTGCAACCGGTCAGTTTATGCGAGACGCCCTGGCGGGATTTAATTTCGATTACATTTCGGATTCGGCTTATAGCGCCAACCCCAACAATATCGATCTTGACGACCTGCTTGATTATGAGTTGATTGTTCTGGGCGGTGAATCAGCTCGAACGGATGATTTTGGCTGGCCGGATAATTCGGGCGGGGTTCTGGAAAATATTGATGATTACCTGTCAACCGGGGGCCATGTGGTAATCTTCGGACGGTGGGGCGATATCAATATTAATGGTGGCGAAAATACGATATCGTTTTACTCCGGTGAACCGGATTACGCGTATCGCTCCAAATTTAATATAAACACCCGCAAACAGTTATTAACGATGTTTGACGCCACTACATTTTATTCCGATCTGGTCGGGGCTCATACCGTTGCCGATGGCTATCCGGAACTGGCATGGGATTCACTGATGACGGTCCATCATTCCTCCCCCTGGCCGAACTGCGTCGGGATTCCCTGCCCGACGTACGCTCAATTGACCGGCAGCGGATACGAGGTAATATATACCTATGATTCGCGATTTGATTCTTATTATGAGGGGCAACCTATCGCCTGGCGAAATTTAAGTAACGATTACAAATATATCTTCTTTGAGTTTCCGCTGTCGTTTATGGAGCCGGCTTCGGCGGCTCTGGCACTGCAAACGGCGGTAATGGAGCTATTGTCCGGAGGGCCTTCGGGAGTGACGGTTATTGAACCGGATACGGTTCATGCCGAGAGCGCTCCGGATTATATCGCAGTTTATTTGGGTGATTTTGGAGAAGGCATGACGGCGTCCGATGTGGATCAAGCCGAAATTACGGTCAACGGCTCAGTCACTCCTTATTCGACCACAATAATATCATCGCATCCCGACTTTATCGGCGATGTTGTTCAGATTGATCTGTCCTCATCCGAATTTATAAATTCCTACGGCATAATTGCCGACACGAGTGATTTCGGGTACATGGTCAGTTGGAAATTTACGGGCGATGATGTTCTGAAGAACGCTTACGGCGAGGTGACATTATCGGGCGACGAGGATCAATTCGTTCTCGGTGATGCTAACGGCGACGGTATGATCAACGTCGGGGATGCTGTTTATCTGATAAATCATATATTCAGGAGCGGTCCGCCCCCGGAACCTCTGGAATCGGGCGATGCTAATTGCGATGGAACGGTCAATGTCGGCGATGCGGTGT
>JAZGGI010000038.1 GCA_036480375.1 Candidatus Zixiibacteriota bacterium | reverse complement strand
CCGCATTCCTTTTTTGATGACAAAACACCGATGGAGGTATATCTTGACAACATGGCGGCATAATCAACCAAACCGAATACACCTTAAATCAGCCGTCAAACTGTCCAACAAACCAGGACCACCTCTTGATGCCTCTCCGGTTAAGTGTTTACTTGTTTTCATCTAAATGGTTGTTACAGGAATCAATGGTGATTTTGTGGTGGGAATGAAGATTGATTATATTTGTTGCATAATATAAACTATAGAAGTAATTTTTGGCTAACTCACACCAAGCTGTGAGTTAGTCAAAATTATTTTATAGGGGCGAAGTTAATGGTATATATGATACTGTTGGATAATGATCAGATACCCTAACATCATGGTCATGGATTATACGGTTGTCATAAAACTCCATATCGGCAATTAATGGATGCAATGAAATAAATTTGGGCCCGGCAAATATATAATCCAAAGTTAAGGTCGGATCGACACCAAATCCCTTTGCCTTTGTACCATTTCCGAATCTAGATTTTTTCCTCTCTGCCCTAACTGTATCGATAAAATTCCTTCTTTTAATATATTGATATTCCTCAGATTCTTCTGTAAAGTTAAAATCCCCAGAAAGTATCCATAGGGGGGAATATCTATCAAAAGTTTCCCATGTACTCTCCTTACGACGTTCGCCTCGCTCTGGAAATCCTTGTTGTCTCCAAACATTATATCTTGATATAATGCCATTAAATATAATTTCGAGTTGGCCAATTCTAATATCTCTGGCAAGAGAATCTATTTCAGGAATCCCCTCCCTTTCCATCATTAGTGTTGTTAAGTGCATGTTGATTACAAAAATATCTAATGGCTTACGATCCTTAATACTAACTCCATTTTCAACTTCAGGATCATATATCAAATGCATTACCAAAGCGGCTCTTGGCTCCGTGTTTCGATCGCCGAAGTACAATCCCGATTCCAAGTGAACTTTCTCAATAAATCTCGCTTCAGATTTATTTTTCTTTAATTGGATCAGATTTGATAAATCCCATATTGGAAACATCGGTGTTCCCTTTTTTATCAACATGGCATTCCCTTGGGCAAAATACGTATTCTTGTGCCAGTCACTATCCTTTAAAATTTTATTCCATTTTGCTTTTGGGGATAAAAGATAAGAATCAATTAATATAGAGGGAAAATAATTATATCCTTTTGGCGGGTCTATCAGATCAATGGCGACACTATTGGGATCTGGAACCGCATTTGCTTTTTTTGAATCAGGTTCTTTGTATCGCACAATTTCCTGTAATGTAATCACGTCTGGTTCTAAAGCTTGCCTGGGTCGGGAAATCAATGTTCTTAAGGCGGCATTTAGTTTATTTCTATATTCTTCCCGTTTGTTCCGTTTTTTTTCTTCGAGAAACTTCGCACCACCCACATTCCAATCGAGAACTTTGAATTCCATTTTATTCCTCCACAAGGGGTAGATTTATCAATTCGTGCCCTTTTTCGAGTATTTCAAAATCAATTTCACGATATACACCATTAAATTCCCCTCGGAGTTTTTTCAATGAATTAGGATTAGGGCCATATACGAGAACGCTTCCCCCTCCGCCAGCTCCTAAAGGGAAAATAACGCAATTATTTTTTTCCGCAAAACCGTGTATTTCCCGTGCACCATTTAAATAATCCGGCGAGAGTTTCGTGCGGATTTGCTGATATCTTTTGATACATAGAGCTATCTCATCCCATTTTTTTAATCTGATAGCTTCTCTAAACTCATAGGCTATCTCTATTTTTGAGCGGTGTAGGCTATATCCTTTATTGGTTAAAAGTGCTTTTAGCCAGATGGAATTAATATTAGAACTTGCCCTAGTTGTCCCTGAATGGAATATTGCCATCCTCTTTTTCAACAATGGAAAATCTTCGGCGGATAACAGTTTTGTTCTCAACGATATTCCATATCCGCTTTCGGAATGACCAGGTATGCCCCAGGGAAACCATACATAATCGGTAATTCCTCCAAATATTACATTCGACTGCTCTTGCGTACCGGTAATACTCACCCCATATTCCTGTTCAATCCTTGATGCCATGGAAATAATTTGAATATCACTAAGAGGCCTGCATGCCAATTCATTGGCTAATATACACACTCCGGTCGTGGCAGTAGCGGACCCTCCCAGACCAGCAGATTTTATACCCGGACGCAGATTGTGTAAAACAAATTTAACGCCAGAAATATTAAAATGCTCAATTATTTTTAGAAGCCAATTTTCCCTTACCGGGATAATTTCCCCTTGGCGGCCGAAGACATCTGTACCGTATTCTATGGATTGTACACCAATTCGACCTGATTCCAAGGGCTCAGCATGTATTCTTGTCCCAGTATTTATTGTAATGCCAATTGTTCGAGGGAGTATTTTCGTCCATATCATTGCCTTGTTTGATTCAAAATCTTTCGGGATTATCGGGATGGATCCAAATGCGTGCTGAAATTCCCATAAATCTAAACTTGATCCTGGACCATCAATACGATTATATGCAATCACTGTGGGCAATGAACTATTTTCTTTGGCCTTTAGAAGACGATTATATAAATTATTTTCCATATTTTCTCGTGTTTTATAGAACTAATAAATATTACGATCGATTCTTACCGACCAACATTCTCTAAAAAATGTTTAACCAGTATCAATATATAAAATAAGTAATAAGAAATCAATATCGTTTTGGCTATTTTATCGGCCCTGTGGCCCACCCGAAAAATAAGCGGAGCGATTTTTCGGGTGGATTGCCGCAATGAGCATTTACATTTATTCAACTAATCTGACGTAATTTCCGAAATTATCCGCATATGTAAGATGATTTGGAGAAATCTATTAAATGGAACACACCCCGTCCGGTTACGCTGGGCACAACCAGGCAAGCCTGCCCTCTCAAGACAGGCGGGGGCCTGTTTTTGTCGAAACCGCAGGGGTTTCGACCTACTGGTCTGTTGGGCATGGATTCCAGCTTTCGCTGGAAAGACAATGAATATGGATTTGTTATGTCGTAATTAACACCGGTTTGATATGACCCAAAACGTTATTCTGAGGAAACAAACCCATTTTGAGGTCAATGATGACGGTTGTAGCTATGTCAGGACAACTATCGAGTTGTCCCTACAATAGTGATTTTGGCATGAGCCCGTTTGTCATACAAAAAGTAGGACGGAATTGACCTACTGCTACAAAACCAATTTCCTCACACCTTCGGTGGGGTGATGTCCAGGATGCGCAGGTATTGATGGATCTGGCTGCGGTGATGGCTGTCGTGCTCCAGTAAATGCGTAAAAATCCAGTTGCCTGAAAAGGTAAAGGTTTTGCCTTTGTGGGTGAAGCTGTATAGTTTCTCCAGGGCTTCCCGGGGCTCAGAGAAAAAACGTTCCATCCGATTCCAGTGCGCCTCGAGATGCGTCGAGACTTCTTTTTTATCCTCTATTGTCTTGTTGGTCAACTCGACGCTGATGTTTTTCTTCATCACTTCATCGTACCACCAGTCGGACGTTTCGGCAATATGAACGAAAACCTGGCCCAGAGTCATCATCCCTTCGGCCGGCGCCCAATCGAGCCTGTCGTCAGGAGTTAATCGCAAAGATTCATTAATATTGGGTCTGATATATTTGCGCCACAGCTCGATTTGTTCTTCTTTCAGGAGACATGATTTTTCTGACATTTAGCGATCCCGGTCGATTTGATTGGCCTGCAGTCATTATAATCAATTCAAAGGGGAAACAAAAGACTGATTGTGAAAATTGATTTAGAGATTTTATAGTTATTCGGAAACTTATCCGGCGCCTGTATCGTAAAGGAATAAAGATAATTGAAAATAAAATAGGGAGGTGTCATGAGGGCAATTTCATTTTTAGTCATCGTTCTGATTCTGTTATCGGTTCCCGCATTGGCCATTTACAAAGATACTCAAACGCTGTCTCTGGACGCGAGTAAGATCGAACGTCTGCGCATTAATTGCGGAGCCGGATATCTTGAAATCAAAGGCGTGGAAGGATTGAAAACGATTGAAGTCGAGGCTCGGATTGTAATCAAGGGCATTGACGACGAAGATATTGATGAATTTATCGATGATTATATGGATTTGGAATTGGAAGACAAAGGTAATTACGCGAAGTTAACCAGCCATTTTGATTATGACGGCGGTGGATTTTTCAGACGGATTGCCACCCGCGCTTTAATTGACTTAACGATTCAGGTACCGATCGAAATGGAGTTGGATATTGAAGACGGTTCGGGATTAATCGCGATTCAAAAAGTAAACGGCGATGTAGATATTGAAGACGGTTCCGGCGAGATTGGTCTTTTTGATATTGGCGGCAACATTCGTATCAATGACGGTTCGGGTGAAATTGAGATGGAGGATATAACCGGGGATATTGACCTTGACGATGGTTCCGGGGATATCAGGATAAATGTCGTCACGGGCGACATCGAAATTGATGACGGCTCGGGAGATATTCGCGTGCGAAGAGTTGACGGCAGTGTCACCGTCAGCGACGGATCGGGCGATATCAGAATTGATGATGTCACTCAGGATGTTGACGTCGAGGATGATTCATCGGGAAGCCGTCATATTACCAACGTTGAGGGAAAGGTTTATAGATAAATTTTAATTGAGCCGATTCTAATTACTGTTCACACCGATGGGATTGGTGTTTTGCATAATACCAAAGATTAATTTCGTATTGGTTTTATACCGAGAAATTTGACTATCTACTTTCGCACATATTTGGCTTGACTTGAATTTAAGTCGGGTGTACATTATCCGCAATGTCTGACGCACTAAAATGGTGTGAATCTAATCCAAAACGATTGAACGCAATTGTGTGTCAATCGTCTTAGTATAGAGCCAGATTTTCACATGACCCGTATCATAAGGGGTATTTTAGGCGGCACAATAATAAGGAATCGTTATGCTTAAACGACTTAGTGTTTTTTCTTTATATGCGGTTCTGTTCTCAATCTTACTTTTTTCACCCAAAATTTTAGCGCAATCCGAATCAACTGAATCAGTTACAGATACTCTCACGCAACCGGCATATGATTCACTGTTTTTGAGGGAACGGACACCGCAACCCGCTTTTGAAATTAATGCCTATGACAATGAAAATGATAAGGGCGATGCCATCGTAGTCAACTGGGAAAAGTCGCCGGATGACTATGAAGGCGGCAATGTCATGGAATACAAGATATTACGCAGTACGTCGCCGGATGGAGAATTCTCCGAGCTTGGCAGTACTCCGCAAGGGAATACTACGTTTACTGATTTTCAGGCGCCTACTGCTACGGAATATTATTACAAGATCGTTGCCGTGAATTTTGTCAAATCAGATGGGAACGTTTTATGGACAACGGCGAGTGAATCAGCGGTGATCGGTCCGGTGAAATCTGTTTCTCAATGGTTCAATATGAGCCGGCTGGTAATTTTCATCGGTACGATATTGCTGTCATCCTCAATCATCTATTTTATCTTTGCGGCCAAAAGCGGAAAGAAATTTTATATCCGAAAAATTGCCGGTATTGAAGAAGTGGAGAATGCTGTCGGGCGTGCCACAGAAATGGGGCGTTCAATATATTATGTTCCGGGCATTCATGATATGGATGATGTTCAAACCCTTGCCAGTATGTCAATTTTGGGAAGGGTTGCGACGATTGCCGCCGAAAATGATACCCGTATCGACGTACCGGTTTGCCGTTCTATGGTTATGGTCACGGCCAAAGAGGTCGTCAAAGAAGCATACAGCAAAGCCGGTCGCCCGGATTCCTTTATTGAAGATCAGGTCAGATATCTTACCGACGATCAGTTTGGATATGCTGCCGCTATTGACGGGCTTTTTGTGCGTGAAAAACCGGCGACTATTTTCCTGATCGGCACTTTCTTCGCGGAATCGCTTATTATGGCTGAAACCGGCAATAGTATTGGCGCTATTCAAATAGCGGGTACGGCTATGCCGGCACAATTACCGTTTTTTGTTGCTGCCTGCGACTACACTTTGATAGGTGAGGAGCTTTTTGCGGCATCGGCATATCTGACCGGTGAGCCAAAACTGCTGGGATCGCTTAAAGGTCAGGATGTGGGCAAGGTGCTATGTCTGACAGCGATTATAGTTGGTGTGATCCTGTTGGCGCTTAATCCGGAATGGAATATCTCAGGGTGGTTTGCCGCCCATTAACGAAATAGAAAATATAAGGGATTTTTGATGAGACGAGAAATACCCCTGATAATAACCTTTGTAGTCGGTGTTGCGTATGTTATATCATATTTCATACCGCATTGGCCATTTTATGAGTTTGAGAAATGGTTTACCGATTGGTTCTTAATTGTGGCCGCTTTTGCAATCTGGTTGGGTGCGCTGAATCTGCTTAAGATTTCGACTATAAAAATTTTCCGAAAGCGTCCTGATTGGCCTTACTCCGTCATAATTATAATCTCGTTTTTGATTGTCGCTATTGCCGGATTTGCGGGCGGGATAGAATTCCGAAATTCCGGTACGGCTTTTGACTGGCTTTATATCAATGTTTATACCCCGTTGTCATCAACAATGTTTGCTCTGCTGGCGTTTTTTGTGGCTTCAGCATCTTATCGGGCTTTCAGGGCTCGTAATTTTGAAGCGACTTTATTACTTTTGGCCGCGTTTTTTGTGATGCTTGGACGGGTTCCGGTCGGGGATCTTATTACGTCATGGCTTCCTTATGAATATCAAATGTCTCAATGGGCTAACTGGACTATGAATGTTCTTAATACCGCCGGACAGCGGGCAATTATGATAGGTATTGCCCTCGGATTGATTTCCAACTCTCTGCGGATTATTATCGGGCTTGAACGATCGTATCTGGGGGGTGACTGATGAATATCAGGATGAAAGAAATTATTGCAACGGTTCTGATCGCTATCTTTTTTCTTGTCTGTTACTTTGTAATAAAGGAACCGATTCAGTTTTCGCCCACGGTCACATACATCATAATGATCGTGATGGTATTGATTTTTGTTTTGATGCTTATCAGAACTTTACAGGGGAAATATGTTCAACGTCGGATAGTATTTTTATTGATTGGAATTGCGTTGCTTGTGCCGTTTTTTATGCAATTTGACCTTCCCATTCAGGTTTCAGATGAAGTTCGGGGCGTTTTTGATGGACTTGCCGCCTTACAGCCTGGTTCGACCGTGCTGGTCTCTTTTGATTATGATCCCCCTTCCGCGCCCGAATTACAACCGATGGCGGAATCCTTGATGAAATATGCTTTCGAGCATGATCTGAAGTTGATTATCATGGGGTTATGGCCAATGGGTCCGCAGCAGGCACAGCTTGCGATTGAGGCTGCATTTTTAGAAAACCCCGATTGGCGAGAACAGAAAATTGATGGTATTGATTATTGCAATCTCGGTTTTCAATCCGGGAATGAATTCGTTATTCTGCGCATGGGGGAATCGATTCGGGCAACATTCCCTCGCGATATCAATGGACACGCCTACGATTCGATTCCATTAGTGCGTAACGTCTCGAATTTTACAAATATAGATTATTCGATCAATCTTTCAGCCGGAAAACCGGGGACGATTGAGTGGGTCCAATTGGCGGTTGATCGGTTTAATCTGACAATGGGAGCCGGGAATACGGCGGTTCAGGCTCCAATGGCTTATCCTTATGTCAATTCCGGCCAATTAGTCGGATTAATGGGAGGTATGTCCGGTGCGGCTGAATTTGAATTGTTAACCGAATATACGGGTAAGGCAACTACGTTCTTATTGTCTCAATCGTTTGCGCATGTCGTGGTGATCGGCTTTATAATAATTGGTAATGTTGCCTATCTTCGCGATAAGAAAAAGAAGGAGAAAAGGTCATGAGCTGGGAGATATTTGGTGTTTGGGTGGCTGCGCTTTTGACTTTGGGCATAATCTCTTTCCTATATAAGGACAACGTATTCTACAAAGTTAGTGAGGCGATATTTGTTGGCGCATCGGCGGGTTATTGGTTTGCCGTCTATTTTTGGGATATGATGTATAAGAAATTTCTTGAACAAACCATTTTTGCGGCAGATCCTTTGATTTATCCCTGGTTTGGCCTTATTCTGGGAGTCCTTATGCTGGCCCGCCTTTTTGACAAAATTGGCTGGGTAGCCCGCTGGCCCCTTGCCTTCATAGTCGGAGCGACGGCCGGTTTATATATGATGATGTACTTTGTCTCTAACGCTATGCAGCAGGTTTCAGCAACAATTGTACCTCTTTTTGGCGGCGGGGCAGGTCTCTTTATAAACAATTTGATAATTATTGTCGGAGTCTGTTCCGGCCTGGTTTACTTTTTCTTCAGTAAAGAGCATAAAGGATTGTTTGGAGTGACCGCGAAAGTCGGTATCTGGTTTTTGATGGTCACCTTCGGCGCTTCATTCGGATATACGGTTATGAGCCGTATGTCGTTGATGTTGGGAAGACTTGATTTTCTATTTGATAGATGGCTTGGAATGCTTCCGTAATGAATAAAATCTTAATCGCACTGGCAATTGTATTATTCATCTTTACCTCTTCCGCGATTTTCGCCGAAGAAGTGACGGTTGTTGATGAGTCCTCTGATTCAACGGCTGTTGCTTTGCCAATGCCTGCGACTAATGTATCTGCCCAAAACGCTGTATATGACGCCGGAGGAATATTAAACATAACCTGGGTTAAATCCCCGGATGATCCGGCCAATATCCTCGGTTATAAACTCTATCGTTCACGAGCGAACACTGATTTTGAGCATGTTTCCGATTTAATACCCGGCCAAACATCTTATGCCGATGAGGAATTAGAAAACGATATCCTTTATCAATATAAAGTAGCCGCGTATAATTCTGCCGGTGAAGTTTTTTCGGAAGCGTCACAACCCGCCGCGGCGGCGTGGGAATTTTTCAATTTTAATCAATTGAATATTTTTATTATGGCCATTGTCGTATGCGGGGCGGTCATCGGTTTTATTATGTCAGTTAAAAGCGGCCGTAAACTGTTTATCAGAAAAATCGGTGGTTTGGAAGCTATAGAAGAGGCGGTTGGTCGCGCGACCGAAATGGGACGCCCGATTCTGTTCATAGCCGGCATTCAGGATATGGATGATGTCCAGACGTTGGCGGGGATAACTATTTTGGGGCGAGTTGCCCGAGTTGTTGCCGACTACGATAGCAAAATCAGGATGCCTGTCTCTCGCTCGCTGGTGATGACTTCGGCAAGAGAGACTATCAAAGAGGCGTATACGTCTGCCGGTCGTCCCGACGGTTATAGCGACGACATGGTTCAGTATATTACTGATGAACAGTTTGGTTATGTCGCTGCGGTTAATGGAATTATGGTTCGGGAAAAGCCGGCCACCTGTTTATATCTGGGAGCCTTTTTTGCCGAATCTTTGATTCTGGCTGAAACCGGGAATAGTATTGGAGCGATTCAAATCGCCGGAACCGCTCGTCCGGCCCAGTTGCCGTTTTTTGTCGCAGCTTGCGATTATACTCTAATTGGCGAGGAATTATTCGCCGCATCGGCCTATCTATCCGGAGATCCCAAGCAATTAGGATCTTTAAAAGGTCAGGATATTGGAAAAATTGTAGCAATGTGCGGCATATTACTGGGGACAATGGCGATTACTTTAGCTAACGCCTGGGATCTTGAATCAATGCAATGGCTTCTGGATGTGTTAGACGCGATATTTGCCACTAATTAGCGGAGTAAGTATTAACAAATGAAACGCATAATACCGGTCATTATAACATCTGTCGTTGGAATTGTTTTGATCCTTTCGGTCTTTTTCCCTATGGCCCAGACCATAGGCGAAGATTTCTCACTTTTCTTTGATATAATAGCGGTTTTCGCGTTTTTTCTCGGCGGCGGTAATTTGGTTCGCATTCATATAATAAAAGTGTATCGTAAACGCCCCGACTGGGGGTTTTCAATCGTAACCCTGACCGGTTTTTTCCTGACTTTAGTTTTCGGCATGCTAAAAGTCGGCGGCGAAAACATCGCCACTTCGGTTATTGCCGAAGGAACGGTATTAAAAATTATTTTTGATAATGTTATTGCTCCGCTATCGGCTACAATGTACTCTCTCCTGGCGTTTTTTGTCGCATCGGCCTCTTATCGGGCATTTCGCGCCAAGAATCGAGAAGCCACAATACTTCTCATTGCGGCATTTATAATTCTATTGGGACGAACACCCCTGGGGATGGCTCTTACCGGCTGGATTCCCGAGTCGTTTTCCGTTCTGCAAATTCCAAATTTGGCCGTTTGGATCATGAACGGTCCAAATTTGGCCGGGCAGAGGGCGATCTTAATCGGTGTTGGACTGGGCGTAGTGTCGATGTCACTCAGGTTGATATTAGGAATGGAACGAACCTATCTCGGGAGTGATAATGACTAATATCGGCTCGATAATATCCATAGTCGGAGTTCTGATTGGTTTATTGATCATCCTGATTTATTCCCTTAAGGGTCGAGATATAGACCGACGTGTAATTTTCCTGTTTATATTTTTATCCGTCGCCTTCGCGATCCTTTTCAATATTGAATTTAAGGAAAGTCCCACACCAATCGTCAGGGCTGTTTTTGATAAAATAGAAAATATGCCGCCGGGATCAAGAGTTTTGCTGTCTTTTGATTATGATCCGGCGATGAAACCTGAAGTAGGCCCGATGGCGAACTCGTTTGTCAGGCATTGTATGGCCAAAGGCCATAAACTATATTTGATGACGCTCTGGGCTACCGGACATGCTCTTATGATCGAGAGCATTGAGGAAGTTTTAAAACCGGAATTTCCCGATGCGGTTTACGGCACCGATTATACGTCGCTCAGTTTTAAGGCCGGTGGAGTCGGCGTGTTGAATGTCATCGTTACCGATTTCCAGAAAATGTATCCGACCGATGACAATAATACCGAATTATCTGAATTGCCAATCTTTGAAGGTGTTAAGTCAGCGACCAACATGGATTTGATTTTACCTATCGGAGGCGGTTTTCCGGGGCCAAAAGAATGGATATTATTTATCGGTGATCCCGGAAATGTTCCGGTAGCGCCGGGATTAGCGGCAGTTGTGGCTCCGCAGATATATCCTTATTATCCCAAACAAGCGATCGGACTTTTGGGAGGAGTTAAGGGAGCCGCCGAATATGAATCGGAGTTAAGACAAAGGTATCCTCAATTTCAGGATTCCGAAGCGACCGCTTTGAAAATGATGGGGCCGCAGACGATGGCGCATATAGTTGTCATGGCTTTTATCATAATAGGAAATATTTCATACTTCCGCAGCCGAAGGAAAAATATCGATGCGTAAAGGACCTGTTATTGTAGTCGCGGTTGTGGCGGTATTATTTATTATCAGCCTGATTTCCAGGATGTCCGGCGTACCGGAGGGGACATCGACATTTGAATCGTTGGCGTCGGCATTCTGGGTAACCTTTGCGGCATTTTTGACACTGGCAGTGATGTCATTTCTTTATAAGGACAATCCCTTTTATAAATTCGCGGAGCATCTTTATGTTGGCGTTTCGGCCGCTTATTGGATGTGTCTCGGTTTCTGGACGACTCTGGTAGGGAATTTATTTCCGCGCGTATCGGAGACATTGAGTAATTGGTTTGAGGTTCCGTACGCGGGATTTCATCCGCATTATTTAATTCCGCCGGCGCTGGGAATTATCCTGCTGATGCGATTGTCTCCCAAAGGCGGCTGGATATCAAGATGGGCCCTGGCCTTTATCGTTGGCACTACGGCCGGTTTGAATTTGCCGCGATTTTTAAGATCGGATTTTATATCACAGATTTCATCGACCTTTATGCCATTGTTTGTCCAGTGGCAGGGCTTTGGTCATTTCTTCTCAAATCTTTCTCTCTCGGCGTCCGGTCAATTAGTGGGAATGCTAAGCAATCTCGTGATTTTCGTGGGTGTATTCTGTGGAATAATATATTTCTACTTCAGCAAAGAGCATAAAGGGGCTTTTGGTGTTGGTTCTCGTTTTGGGATATGGATTCTGATGGTAACCTTTGGCGCTTCTTTCGGATATACGGTGATGGGACGAATTTCGCTACTGGTCGGACGCCTGACGTTTTTGCTCGATGACTGGCTGGGACTGATTCAATAGAAGACAAATTAAGATAAGATAGATAATGAGTGGAGTTATGATGAAAAACAAGTTTTTACTGTTTATCATGGTGCTTCTGGTAATTCCTATCGCCGGATGGGGTCAGGATGAAACGGAGCCCGATGGCGTTGTCGAATCCGTACCTCCGGCGCCGCCCACTAATTTAAGCGCGTTTGATACTCCCAATGACAATGGTCATTCAATATCGTTGCAATGGGATTTGTCGGCCGATGATGTTGAGGGAAATTTAGATTTTGCTGGTTATCGTATTTTGCGGGCGGAATCACCGGATGGACCTTATGAGATTCGAAAAGATTCTATCCCGCGGGGAACGATGTCGGAGCGGGATAGCGGTGTCAAAGAATCCGATAATCAGGACTATTTCCCAAGAGAAAAAGATTTTTGGTATAAAGTAGTCACCCTGCATAAAAACGGTAATGCTGAATCTGAAGTTTTTGGACCGGTACGGGCCGTGGGCCAGCTTTACAACTGGGGTAAAACGCCTGTTGCCGCCGCTGTAATTCTGTTTACAGTCTTTACGTTATTTTTTATCCAGAAAGCACGGGCCGGCGCGGAATTATATGTACGCCCACTGGCGGGAATTGATGCTGTTGACGAGGCGATTGGTCGTGCTACGGAAATGGGCAAACCGATTCTCTATGTCTTGGGATTGGGTACTGCCGCTGACGTCGCGACTATCGCGTCGTTTACCATCCTGAGCCGTGTGGCCAAAAAAGTCGCCGAATATCAGACGTCTCTGATTGTTCCCTGTTATGATCCCATCGTTATGACGGTCGCGCAGGAAACGGTTAAGACAGCATACTATGATGCCGGACGCCCCGATGCTTACCATGAAGACGATGTTTTCTTCGTTACTAATCAGCAGTTCGCATACGTTGGCGGTGTCAACGGAATCATGATTCGAGAAAAGCCAGCGACGAATTTTTATCTCGGCAAGTTTTACGCCGAATCTCTCATCCTGGCCGAAACCGGATCGGCAACGGGGTCAATTCAAATTGCCGGTACCGATGAAGTGACCCAGATTCCGTTTTTTGTCGTTGCCTGCGATTATACTCTTATCGGTGAGGAGCTATATGCCGCTTCGGCGTATCTCGGTCGCGAACCGATTTTGCTCGGTTCTCTGAAAGGTCAGGACTACTGCAAAGCTCTGGTTATTATCAGCATATTACTGGGAGTCATCGCGGCTATATTCAACTGGGACGGCTTCATGAACCTTTTTACGGTCGGTAATTAGGAGGATACGAATTATGAAAAGAGAAATTCCTCTAATGATTGTCTTTGTTACCGGCCTGTTTATGGCGGTACAATTTTTTGTTCCTCATAGCAAGTCGGAATTCGTTTATGAATTTGTGATGGAATGGACAATCATTATCGGTATTTTCGCGCTGGCTCTGGGAATATGGTCAATTGTAAGAGTTTCAGCTAATAAAATAAAAAGAAGAGCGGAAAACTGGCAGTATGCGATAATTATCTTAGCCGGATTAATAAGTATGCCGATCTTCGCTCTTACTGGCGGATTGGAATCATATATGTGGCGGCATTTTTTCAACTATATAATAATGCCTCTTCACGCTACGATGTTTTCGCTTTTGGCGTTCTTTATCGCCTCGGCGGCATTCAGGGCTTTCCGGGCACACTCACTTCTGGCTTCAGTTTTACTTTTTTCCGCCATAATTATTATGCTGAGATTTAACCCATTTTTGGGATTTTTGGGCGAACCGATCGGTGATCTGGCCGCCTGGATTCTAAACGTGCCCAATATGGCCGCCAAACGAGCGATCATTATCGGAATTGGTCTGGGCATGGTTGGAACCGCTCTCAAGGTTATCCTTGGTATCGAACGAACCTATATGGGTAGTGATTGAGGGAGAATGACGCATGAACATTTTTGAAAAAATAGCAAAACTCGATAGAAGATGGATTTATCTGATTCTTGCCGCTGTTGTTGTCATTACTATTCTGGTTAAATTCGAATCACCTCTCAGAGTTAATCCAGAGGTTCGTTCGATCTTTAACTTTGTTGAGGGGCTTGAGGAAGATCAGTATATTCATTTCGCGATGGATTATGATCCCGGTTCCATGGCCGAACTGCATCCCATGACTTACGCTATCATGGAACAGACTTTGGCCAAAGGGGTCAAAATAATAATTACTGCATTATCTCCAAATGGTCCGGGAATGGCCGAATCAGCCATGCTTGAAATTATGGATTCGGTTCGAGTAAAATACGGGCGAGAGCTTATTTATGGTGAGGATGTTGTTTTCCTGGGATATAAGGCATATCCTGGAATCGTTATCCTGAGCATGGGGCAAAATTACAGGTTATCCTTCCCCAGTGATTATTATAATACGTCCACGGACAGTATTCCTATGATGGATGGCATTATCAATTACGATAATGTTGAAGGTATTATTTTAATCACGGGAACCAGCGGCATTGATTTTTGGCTTGCTTATGCCAACGGAAGATATAATGCCAGACTTGCGGCCGGTCTGACCGGCGTATCCGCGGCTGATTATTATCCTTATCTCAGGTCAGGCCAGTTATTCGGTCTTATGGGAGGTATGCTCGGCGCCGCGGAATATGAAACGCTGCTCCGTGAACCGGGAGACAAACCGGGGCCGGCAATGGAGGCCATGCGGGTTCAAGTTTGGGCCCATATTACAATCATTATCTTTATTCTGATTGGAAATATTGGCTACTTTGTTTCTAAGAGGAAAGGAGGGATGCGCTGATGGATTGGGGAACCTATCTTTGGACTACTCTCGGTGTCTGTCTCACTTTAAGCACTTTTTCATTCCTTTATAGAGACAATCCGTTTTATAAATTTTCCGAGAGTTTATTTGTCGGTGTATCAGCCGGTTATTTTTCGATGCTACTGGTATATAATAATCTAATACCAAACCTATTTGATAAAATCTGGGTTGGTCAACCCTGGTGGCAGATCTGGGGCGGGCAATGGTGGTACATATTTCCGGGAATCCTCGGATTACTTATGTGGTTTCGTTTCTCCAAAAAGAAAGCCTGGATTTCTCGCTACCCGATTGCTTTTTATATCGGTATTGCCACTGGTGTCGCTATCCCGACGGAAATGCAAAACAGGGTTAGTCGTCAATTGGCCGATACTGTTAATATTGTTTTTGATATCAAGACACATTTCGCCCAGGGATTTTGGGTAGGATTTGAAGATGTTGTGATTATCCTCGGAGTCGTTACGGGATTATTTTACTTCTTTTTCTCAGTGGCTCATAAGGGTACCTTCGGAGGTGTCGCCAAATTCGGAATTTATATTTTAATGATAGGCTTTGGCGCATCATTCGGATATACAGTTATGGCACGTATTTCACTATTTATCCAAAGAGTACAATATATTCGTGACTGGGTATCGGCCGGATTCGAAGGCGGAGGAGGCATGACAACCGTTGTCTGGGTAACGACCCTGATATTGGTATTGTTAATTATTCTTGAGATCATTCGCCACATGCAAAAGAAATCATCACAGGCGCCGGCATAGTATCTTAAAAATAGGTCATATGAAAAATCCCGTTTTCGAGCGGGGTTTTTTTTTATATAATTTTTTTGAATTTTTCTCGAAAAAAACCAAAAAAAATAGTTGAATAGTGTTTTAACAACGTATTATATTAAAACTACGAAGGCGGGGAGACAGATTTACATCTGTGCCTTCCGAGTTCAAAGTTTAATCCTGTAAAAAGAATCAGAGGGAATGTGTCTTTAACATTTGATAAGCAATTGCCGGATCGGGAGTTGTGGTGATGGCCGTAAGTTGTTGTAATGGAGTTGGTTACAGGGATTTCGCTTTATTCGGCGAACTAACTTATTTGACCACAATATGATATGAAACAAGTTTTTTCAAAAAAGCGAAAATATTTCTTGACAAATGCTGTCTATTTTTTTAATATAGTCGCTGTGGGAATTCCTTGTAATATGAAGACTTACGAGTTATCAGGAGTAATGTGGAGTTTTCTAACCAAGGCAAAAGTGAGGTGAAGAATGGCACGGAAGACTGATTCTTCTACCACAAAAACAATGAAGGGTAAATTATCAACGGCTGAAGCCCGCAGGGAGTATCAGCGCCGCTATTATCAGATGCATAAGGAGAAGGCTAAGGAATATCAGCGGTTGTACAATTTGACCCATAAGAAGAAAAGAGGGGGGCGTGGCAAAGCCAATTTTGACTGTCCTCGCGAGGCAAGCCGCCAGACCTTTAACACCTGTGATTTAATGAATTCACCGGTAGAAAAGACTGTTAAGATGCTGGAGAAAATTATCTCCGGTGAACGGCTTTTTACAATGTAATTAATACTCTTCTTTTATCGATTTATTATATGGATGGAATTTCTTGTGGTTTTAGCTGATAGGGGATAGTATCTCTAAATTGGCTGGTGGGACTGGTGTGAATTAAAAACTAAATAAGGGACGGGAAGGGAATTTGAGTTGAGTTATACCTGAAATTGTATTTTTACACCCCATAATTGGATTTTTACGGCTTGTTTTTGCCTTTAGACTTGTAAACTGCTCATAATTTTTGTAAATACTGTCTCAAACTATAAACGATTTACGGAGATTAAGAAAATGGCGAAGACAATACAGACAAAAAAGGCCAGTAAGACTAAACCTAAATTTATCTATTTCTTTGGCGGCGGCAAGGCTGAGGGTAAGGGAGATATGAAAGATATCCTCGGCGGAAAAGGTGCCGGCCTGGCCGAAATGACCAATATTAAAATTCCTGTCCCGCCGGGATTTACAATTACAACCGAAGCCTGTCTGGCCTATTATGAAAATAATATGAACCTGCCTTCTGAATTTGAAAAGGAAATGAAATTATACATGGCCAAAGTCGAGAAACTAATGGGAGCCAAATTTGGCGATCCCAAAAATCCACTTTTGGTATCGGTCCGTTCGGGAGCCAAATTCTCAATGCCGGGCATGATGGATACGGTTTTGAATCTGGGATTAAACGAGGAAACCATGAAGGGTTTTATAGCCAAGACCGGTGATGAGCGTTTTGGTTATGATAATTATCGGCGCTTCATGTCGATGTTTGGAAATGTGGTTCTTGGTATTGATAAAGATGTCTTTGAGGGAGTAATCACCAGGAAGAAAAAAGACAAACGGATCAAGCAGGATAGTTCGCTGCAGGTGAAAGACCTTCAGGATATTGTCAAGAGATTTAAGAAAATCATATTGAAGAAAACCGGAGAGCCCTTTCCCGAGGATCCTTATAAACAACTGGTGCTGTCGCGCGACGCGGTTTTTCGTTCCTGGAATAATCCCCGGGCGATTAGCTACCGCCGTCTGAATAATATTCCATCGAATCTGGGGACCGCCGTAAACGTGCAGGTTATGGTTTATGGAAATATGGGAAATACTTCCGGTACCGGTGTTGGATTTACCCGCGATCCGGGCAGCGGCAAAAAAGTTTTTTATGGTGAGTATCTGCTTAATGCCCAGGGTGAAGATGTTGTGGCCGGTATTCGTACTCCATCACCAATTAGTCAGCTAAAAGCGGACATGCCGAATGTTTATAAACAATTGAAAGAAATCACGGATCGTCTTGAAGCACATTATCGCGATGTTCAGGATTTTGAGTTTACCATTCAGGAAGGCAAACTATTTATGCTTCAGACCCGAGCCGGTAAGCGTACGATTCAGGCAGCCCTTAAAATTGCGACCGACATGGTCAAAGAAGGTTTGATATCCGAAGAGGAAGCCTTGATGCGCATCGAGCCGACTCAGTTGGATCATCTTTTGCATCCTCGTCTGGATCCCAAGGTGAAATATACTTCAGTTGCTACCGGTTTGGCGGCTTCTCCGGGTGCTGGTTCTGGTTTCGTTGTCTTTACTGCCGAGGATGCGGTCAATGTTTCAACCAAGAAAAAATGTATTCTTGTCAGACAGGAAACCAACCCGGATGATATCGAAGGCATGAACGCCGCCGCCGGAATTTTGACCAGTCGGGGCGGTATGACATCACATGCCGCCGTTGTAGCGCGCGGTATGGGTAAACCGTGCGTGGCCGGTTGCGAAAAGATTCGTGTTGACGAAGCCAAAAAGCGATTTCATATTGGTCGCCTTATCATAAAAGAAGGCGAAGTCATCACCATCAACGGCTCGACCGGTGAAGTAATCATCGGCGAAGTGTCCACGATCGAACCGGAATTATCGGGCGAATTTGCCGAACTGATGGAATGGGCCGATAAGTATCGGAAATTGGGCGTTCGGACAAACGCCGATACGCCGGCTGATTCTGTTAAGGCTATTAAATTTGGCGCCGAGGGGATCGGCCTTTGCCGCACCGAACATATGTTTTTCTCCGAGGAGCGTTTGCCGATCGTGCAGGAAATGATTCTTGCCGAGACCACCGAAGAGCGGCAGGCCGCCCTTGATAAGCTGCTTCCATTTCAGAAAGACGATTTCAAGAAGATCTTTGCGGCCATGCAGGGTTATCCGGTAACTATCAGAACGCTTGATCCGCCATTGCATGAATTCCTTCCGAGTCGGGAAGATGTCGAGGCACGCATTGGAATGCTCGATAAGGCCGACGAGGAATATGAGGAGAAACTGGAAAAGATCGAAAAGATGCTGGATCGGATAGATGAGCTTCGGGAAATGAATCCTATGCTGGGTCATCGCGGCTGCCGATTGGGTATCGTTTATCCTGAGATCACAGAAATGCAGGTCCGAGCGATTCTTGAAGCGGCTAATGAATTGACCAAGAAAGGCAAAAAAGTCTACCCGGAAATCATGATTCCGTTGATTGGTCATATCAATGAATTCAAGAATCAGAAGGAAGTCGTGGAACGCATCGCTCTCGAAATCACCAGTCGTAAGAAATCCAAGCTTAACTATCTGGTTGGAACAATGATTGAAATTCCGCGAGCGGCTTTAACCGCTGATGAAATCGCGGAAGAAGCGCAATTCTTCTCATTCGGAACCAATGATTTGACACAGATGTCAATGGGATTCTCTCGAGATGATGCCGGTAAGTTCCTCAATTATTACGTTGAGAAAGGCATATTGCCTGTCGATCCGTTTGTATCATTGGATACGATCGGTGTCGGCCAGCTGGTGAAGATGGGATTCGAGAAAGGCCGCGGTGTCAATCCCGAATTGAAAATCGGTATCTGCGGTGAGCACGGAGGCGACCCGGCCTCGATTCAGTTCTTTCATGAAGTCGGACTCGACTATGTTTCCTGTTCTCCTTTCAGAGTCCCGATTGCTCGACTGGTAGCTGCTCAGGCGACCCTGAGAGATAAGGATACGCTGGCCAAACCAACGGGTAAAAAGAAAGCAGCCAAAAAGTCGGCGGCAAAGAAAACGGCCACGGCAAAAGCTCCGGCCAAAAAGAAACCTGCCGCAAAAGTTGCTTCCAGGAAGAAAACCGCCAGGAGCAAGATTAAAACAATCAAGGGCGGCGCGAAAAAACCGGCTTTGAAGAAGGCGGCGGCTAAGAAAACGGGAATCAAAAAGAAAAAATAATAGGGTTCCTTAAATATAATAAAAAACGTCCCGATGGATAAATCGGGACGTTTTTTTTGAGGAGGTTATTTATTTATCTCAATTCGTTTGTAAGATAGCTTTGTGTCTCCGAGTTTATGATATGTTCGCATTTCTTTGCGCCACTGTGACATTAACTTCGCGGCCCGATCATCGGTCATTGATGTTATCCAAATCGACGCCAATAAATTATCTTCAGTTATGTCAAATATCAAATTGTCCGCGGCGCGATATGAGCAGCTAATCTTTTGTTTTAAAAATGTCAATCTGGCCCAGGAAAAATCTTTATCGGTTTCGATTTTTCGACATCTGATTCTATCGCGGAAACGAATGAATCTTATATCAGCAAATTCAAACGGCGATGAATAATTAAGAGAATTATTAATCTCCCACTGACGACGGGGAGTTTTAATTTGCAGGAATAAAAGTCGTCCTTCGGGATCAATATCTAAATTGGCGAGAGGTTGCTTATTATTATTTTTATTTTTAATACTCGAATCCGGGATTGAATCCAAATATGAATAAAAACGTCCCGATGGGTAAATCGGGACGTATAACACGTCTTCTTCAATTTGATAAAAACCCCGGCAGAAATATCTATTATCAGCCGGAATTCTTATACTTAGTTCAATATGATCGTCGCCGGTCAATTTTGTTCTTTTTGCCACCGTTCGATCTTATCTTTGACCTGCTCATGCTGAACCGACCCGGGAAATTGCTCCTGGATTATGATATAATACTCGAGGGCCTTTTCATTGTTGTCCATTTTTTCATAAGAGCGGCCAATTTTAAAATACGCTGATGATATTTTTTCGGATTCGGGATAACCGTCAATAAGCTTAGTATATTCCTCGATAGCCCGTTCATTCATTTCCATCTCATAATAGCATTCGGCAATCCAATACTGGCTGTTGTCAAGTAGATTCCCCTCGGGGCAGAACTTGATATAATCTGAAAATCCCGAAAGAGCCAGATCATACTGGCCGCGACGCATATCCTTGAAGGCCTGATCCCACAGTTCGGTACAATCTACCGATGAGATCGTTTCAACTTCGGTAGTGTCGTCTGCCCGGGAGGTCGTATCTTCTGCCGGTGGGGGTTGCTGAACAACCTGTGGCTGTATCGGTTGCATGGCCACGCGTTGAGAGAAGTTATAAATCATCTGGTTGAGGTCGTTAAGCTGATTCTGCAATTGATTGAGTTGTTCGTTCAAATCCTCAACCGAAGATCGCATATCGACCCGGAGACGATTATCCTGCTCGGCACTCGAAGCAATCAATGAATCAATGGCATCAATCTTGGCTTTCAGTAGTCTTTGGTCGGCGCGGATCTGATTGACCTTTTCCTCAACCCGCAAAACATCCTGTTTGGTGGCGCATCCCGAGAATAAAAGTATCAGACTAAAAAGGGATACCACGAGGAGGTATCCCTTTATGCGTTTTTCTTTTCGCATATTCATCAATCCGATTACTTCAAGATGATTCGGAATTCGGCCCGACGGTTTTTGGCCCAGGCTTCTTCGTTGCTTCCCGTGATGGCCGGGCGTTCTTTGCCATAACTAACAATTTCGATGCGGTCGGCGCTGATACCAAGACCGACTAAATATTCCCTGACCGAATTTCCTCGTTTGTCGCCCAGCGCCAAGTTATACTCGACCGTACCTCGTTCGTCACAGTGCCCTTCGATTTTAACGACTGCGTCGGCGAACTCGTTCATCACCTCGGCGTTATTATCGAGATTCGCCTTTTGGTCGCCGCGAATATTGTACTTGTCAAAATCGAAATAAATAACGACAAAGTCGGATTCTTTAATCTCCGGCGGCGGTGGTGGTGGCGGCGGCGGTGGCGGTGTCGTATCAACTACCGCGACCGGCGGTTCCTCGGGCGGTGGGGGAGGTTTGCTCCCGCAGCCATAAACGGCCAACATGATAATTAATAGCCCGCAAATGAGCAGTAATTTTTTCATTAGTCCCTCCTTACAATTCTTTATACAAACTCAGTTTCATTGTTTTCCAATCTATGTTCAAACTGTACGAAATTGGAATTTTCAAAGCAACAAATATTTGCCGATATTATAGAAAAACCTATCGGTCATATCCGGACCAATACGGGTTGGAATTACCCCCTCCGGCGGTCAAACGTTTTTCTTCAAATCCGAATCTATCCATGATATAAATTTCTTTCGTTCCGGTCCGCGTTGATGAGAAAACGATATGATTCCCGTCCGGCGACCAGTGGGGGTTTTCGTTATTGCCCCGTTCGGTAAGAACACGAAAATTATCGCCAGTAACATCAATCGTGCAGATATTAAATTTGCCGTTTACTCGGCTTAAGAAAACAATTATGTCTCCCCTGGGCGACCAGTCGGGGGAGTCATTGTAGCCACCCTGATAAGTTAATCTCCTGACGTTGACGCCGTCAATATCCATTATATAAATCTGGGGTGACCCGGTTCTGTCCGAAGAGAAGGCAATCTCCTTCCCGGTCGGTGACCAGCATGGACTCGATTCAATCGATTTGGTGTAGGTCAGTCTGCGCTTAATCCGTCCATCCCGTCTCAACAGATATAATTCGGCGTTGCCATCGCGGGATAAAGCGGCCACTATATGTTTGCCGTCGGGTGAAACCCGCGCGGCCGAGTTAATTCCCGGATAAGCGGCGATCTGGCTGACATTTCCGTCGATGACATTATACTCGTAGAGCTGAGGTTTGTCATTCATAAACGAGGTGAATAGTATTCGTCTGCCGTCAGGGTCGAAAGCCGGGGAGAGGTTTATCGAGCCGTTTCCGGTTAATTGATAGATGTTAGCCCCGTCATAATCGCACAGGAATAATTCTTTGTTGCCGGTCCGCTTCGACATAAAACATATCCGCGTATCAAAGATACCTCTGTCACCGGTGAGATAATAGATGATATCGTTGGCGATGGTATGTGACAAACGGCGGTAATTGCTTGTTATTGATTGGAATCGTCCGCGAGCGAAAACCATTTGAGATTTGGCGGCGTAAATCCGGTAGCTGAAATTGATGTTTTCTCCTGAAAACGACGCCTTGCCTTTGACGACATATTCGGCTCCCAGGTGAGACCATCCCAGAAGCGTTATCACTTCCAGTTCCATGTGACGCATATAGAAAGAATCAAGTTCGACGACTTCATAGAACGGTGAGAAGTCCAAATCATTGCGGATAATCTCACCCATGCGGACGAGGATGACCGAATCGGCGGTTGTTAATCGTTGATTCTCAACGCCGGTAAAATCCTCGACGGCAAGAGAGATTTGTTCATGCCCCCGCTTGGGATCGAGTCGGCCTTCATACTCCTTGATTTGAGCATGAATAATGGAAGCGCAGATTAATAAAAGCAGAATGGTGAGGCCTAATTGTATATTTTTCATATTTATCTCGGCAAAAAAGGAAATTCTAATGTTATGCCAATAATATCATCCTGAAATTCGGAAGGTAATGGCGGTAACGGGTTGGCTGCCTGTAGAGCGCGCATACAGGAACGATCGTAAGCTTCGACTCCTGAAGATTGTTTTATTACCGGATCAAATATAGTCCCCGAACGAAGCACCTGAAAATATATAAAGCATGATAGAGGTTTATTTGCGCGAACCGGATTCGACCACGCTCTCTGGATTTTTCCAAAAGCGCGAAGGAAATATGTAGGATAGTTAAAACTGGCGTTATCTACAAAAGCCGATCCAAAAGCGCTCCCCGGGCCTATCTGTTCACTGACATCGGCGCCGCCTTCCTGGTTTTTATCCGCTGTCGTGGCCTGGTCTTTGTAGCCGGTATCGCGTTCCGTTTTTGATTTCTCTTCGACTTTTTCTTCGGGCGGTTTTTCGATTTCAACCGGCTCCTCGCGAGTTTCGGGAGTGGCTATCGGCACGGCGATTTCCTCTTCGACCATTGCTTCGGGAATCGAGATTTCCGGCATCTTATCGGGCTGAATAAGTTCGGGACTGCCCAGCGGCGGCATTTCTATAATATTAACACCCACCGATTCAAAGTCCGGCTTCATGAGGACTTTAAATGGATTCATAAAGCTAACTATCATAATTAATCCCACATGAAAAATGAGAGAGTAAAGAATATCTCGTGCCGTAAAATCCATGGCTGTTATTTCCGTATATTATCAGTATTGATCGGCGAGGTGACCAATCCCAGATAATCGATTCCCATATCCTTTAATTTCGCGATAACGTCAACGACGGCGGCGTAAACGACGGCGCTGTCTGCCCTGACGTAAACCGATGAAGTATTTTTCTGCCGGAGAACGGCATCAAGGCGTTTTTCAAAATCGGGTATCCTGACCCAAATATCATCAATAAAGATACCGCCTTTTTTATCGATGGTAAGGACGACGCCTTCGCCCAGATCTTCGTTGATGGCCGTTTTGGTTTTGGGTAGATTGACATCGATGCCCGACTGAAGCATCGGCGCGGTAATCATAAAAATAATCAAAAGCACCAACACAACATCAACCAGGTTGGTGACGTTAATATCGGCCATATGTCCGTAGCGGCGCTGAATCATTGATAACTGTCTTTCTTGAGGTTGGCCATTAACGAGAAGCTGAAATTATTGGCCCGGTCGGTTATATATTTGAGTTTATTATTGGCCCAGTTATATCCGATTACAGCCGGGATAGCCGCCGCCAGGCCGACGATAGTCGCCAGAAGGGCTTCGGCGATCCCCGGCGCGACAACTGTTAAAGACGCCGAGCCACGTTCGCCGATTGACCAGAATGAATCCATGACACCGACTACCGTACCCAGCAATCCCAGAAACGGCGCGGCGTTGGCGGTCGTCGCCAGAAAGACGACGTATCGTTCCAGTTCGCCGACCTGTTCAGTAATAGCCTTGTCCATCATTAAAGTTACGGTTCTAAAATCATCTTCGGACAGTTTACGTTGATTGTCAGGAACGCCGCCCTTGTTTTTGGCTTCCATGATTAAATCGGCTTCCTTGATACCGGCGGAATAGACTCCCGATAGCGGCGTCAGGCGAAAGTTTTTTGTCTGGTTTATCAAATCCGAAACATCGGTCGCCCTTTCAAATAAATTATTAAACTTAAACGACTGTGATTCAACTTCCTTAAACAAGCGATATTTGTTGAACATAATGCCCCAGGAAGCCAGAGACATGATGACCAGGACGCTGATGATTATCCAACCGAAAAACGACATATGCGCCAGAATTTCCCAGACTCCTCCGGAAAACAATGCCAGCGGTGCAGCAATCTGCGCGCTTAAAAGAATGATTGAAATTGACGTCATAACCTATTGTACACAATCTCTATAAAAAGGTTTTTTATTTATCTTTCAGATTGATAACGATAGAAAAACGTTGTGTTTAATTCAACAAAAAACGCTTGCGGATTAAGAATTTATACAAGAAATCGGAAGAAAAGGTTCCAGTTGGGGGGGTGATCTAATCCTACGTATAAAGACGTGGGGTACCTGGGCTACTGACTGCCCCAAGAATCAATCGGTAATTCACATGCTATTGTGCCTTTTATTCTTATATCCTTAACATAATTACCAGTTGCTATTTTATTATTGATTAAGGACTCGAATTTGACAAATGCATCCATATGGCATTTTTTATACTTTTTACCACTGGGGCATGCGCAAGGGTCATTACGCTTTAATTTTTTAAACATGGAGTAATATCCAGGATCAAATAATTCAAAAGCCTTCTTATCTATATCATAGAAAAAAACCTCTTTCTTTCTTGTTGCCCCAAAAGTGCGTCCGGACTTCCCTCCGCCGATGAATATTTGTGATGGATATTCTTCATGAAATGCATGGGTCACTTCCTTAATTCGCTCTTCCTCAGCGCCAACACATTTGATATACGAATTATTAATTATGATAGAGTTAAACTGAATGACTTGATTATTGTCTAATAGCTTAAAGGTATTATTTTCTAGTACGAATTTTCGTTGGCTATTCCAGTACACTATATAATATATAGAAGATATTGGTATCAATATTAATGTTTCTATAAATCCTATATGCCTATTGCTAATATTCGCGATTTGACCTTTTATATCCAAAGCTGCTGTCGACATAAATTGATCACTTAATAAAAAGTCATTATTACTCTCAATAAGAGCAAAATTGTAGCCAAGTATAATCGTTTGACTTAGTGCTTTAATATATTGATGGTTTAGTATTTTCTCAGTGAGAAGTGGTATTTTCATCCTTGCATCGAAGAATGACGATTCCGTCAATAACGCTCCACTTCGGTAATAGAAAATTACAAAGATGGGCAATAACTCTTCAATCATAGCTTTTATTTGTTCAATTGATGAATCATTGTTTTTTAGCCTTTCGATTTCCTTATTAATAAGTTTAATTCTTGGTACAATGTTACTATCTAATTTGGCAAAATACTTTTCTAATGTATTCCTTCTTAGGTTATCATGCTCGTATACAAATTTCTCAGACATTGAATTAGAAGGGCTAGTCCGATAAATTTTCTTGTTCCTCAAAAGGACTTCAACCAATTTACCATCAGAATCGGTGAATCCTTTAAGGAATCCTTCCGGGATATAATGTTGATTTTTGACAAGAATATTATTCATGACCGGCTGCCCCACAGCTTGCTGTGGATTTCGTTCCATCACTCGTTGAATTTGGATAATCTTTATTCATTTGCCTTAATGCCCAGGTTTTTTTCCCACAGCAAGATTGTGGGGCACAAATCAATAATACTCTGTTTATATGATAATAGCAACGAATTTTATTTGGCCATTCGGCGGCAGGTCACATCCTCGTAAAACGGGAACAGGACCTGCCGCAACGAGGACGACAACTCGAGAGTTGTCGCTACACTAATCTTTCTTTGCTATGGGGAACCAGCCTGTAGGGCCTGTTGAAAAAGTCTTGAAATGATCTTCAGCCTAAAGAATGGGGAAACATTTCGAATCGTAAGTTCTTGATACACGTCAGGTCACAATTTTGTTTTCACAAAATCAAGACCTGCCGCAACACCCGAAAGAGGTTTATCAACAAGCCCTGTAGTTCGGGATTCCTGCCGAAGGTTTCGAGCGAAGACCCAAAAGGGTCGTTGCGAGAAAGATCCCGCCAAAGAAAAATGGCAGGATCGCGGGGATCCTGCCCTGATCTGATAACGATAGAAAAACGTTGTGTTTAATTCAACAAAAAACGCTTGTTGCGGATTAAGAATTTATACCAGAAATCGCAAGGATTGGTTCCAGTGGGGGAACGATTAGCAGACAGAATATAAAATCTCTATCCAATGGGTGGGATACGGATTTACTGGAATACAATTCGATAACGACAATATACGCCGAGCATTAAATATATCTTAGAATTATTGATGTTTAGTAGATTGAAAGAATTTCAAGAAATATCTTTAAGTCTATTCATACGTTCCCTGGCATCGTCCAATAGCGGTATATTGGAATCCGCATTTTTCCAGATATCAAGAAATGTTTCATAATGAGAAATAGCATCATTTATTCGGCCGGTCTCTTCGTATGCGAGACCCAGATAATAATGTATCATTACTGCCCAATTGCTCCAAAAAATCCGTGGCGAAGTATAAGTCAATTCTAATTCTTCAAATAAATTTATGGCCTTGTCCAATTTCCCCGATTTTAGATACGCCCTGGCTCGCATAAATTGGACATCAAAATTCTTTATTGAAGGGCTCAGTTTTTCGAAATATGTGCAAGCCAATTCACTATTATCTTGCGCCAATTCAATGTATCCAAGTGTCCACCAATATGGATGCATGAACTGAGAGGGCGAGTCCTGACATACCTTTTTCAGATTTTCAGCTACTTCTTTTGCTTTTGTGACTTGATTGTTTTTTGCCAGTAGCCATGCGTATATATCAAAATAATCAAAGTTAGTATCGGATTGTTCTATTTGATGTTGATTTCTATAATGCTCAATTTCAATTATTGCCTTTTCATATTGAGATAATTCTGCGTACAAAGCGGCTTTCAATAGAAATTTTGCATTATAATCTGCATATAGTGTCGGCTTGGATAATTCCAATCTGTCAGCTGCGATGCCATCATCAAGCATATTCAAAGCATTCTCATATCGGCCTTGAGCTACTAATATATATGTAAGACGAAGCCTGCCTGCGACGCGTCCACCTATCTTGGAGATATATTCGCGATATGACTCTTCTGCCATCGCATAATCTCTTTTTAATAAATACACATCCCCAAGTCCTAAAATAGAATTAGGGAAATTGGATTTAATTTCCAAAGCTTTCCGATATGATTTGATGGCTTCATCAAGCAGGCCGTTCTTTGCACTTAGCTCGGCCTTACTGTCATAGGGATTGGCTTCATCAGGATATAGAGCAATATATCTGTCGATAACCGCGAAAGCCGAATCAGGATTACCCGACAAGTCGTACGAATATGCGAGATTATTAATTGCCAATTTATAATATGGATCCAATGCAATCGCTTCCTTAAATTGAATAATCGCATTTTCATATTGTTCCATGCGGTGCCTCAATAAACCGTAGTAATAATAAGCCATCTTTTCATTCGGGTAGCGTTTAATAAGTTTTTCATATTCAGTAACCGCTTGAGATTCGTCGCCTATTAATACAGCCCTTGATGCCCATATATAGTGCTTTTCAACTTGACAGACATTGTCAATATATTGCACAGCTTTTTCAATATATTCCGGTTCAGCAGTAAGAGTAGATAAAAAATAATATGCCTGAGCAAGAGTCGAATCATATTCTAATGCCTTATTAAAACTGTAAAAGGCATCTCCATAATAGAATTTTGACAAATACTCCTGGCCCTCCAAATAATAAAAGTAAGCCTTCTGGGAATTCGTAGTAATACTGGCAATCTGAGGATCCGGTTCATTGATAGCATCAGGTAATAATGGTAGATCATTTTTAATTACCGCCGTGAGTTTATCAACCAGTTTGAATATGTCGTCGTCAATTGATCCCTCGATTTTTCGAGAACTAAGTATATGACCTGATTCCGCATCTACAATTTGCACCGATATAATTATTTGCGGTTCCGTTTGGAGAATGTTGCCCGTTAACATCCATCTGGAATTAGCTTTTTTTGCCACTTCGGCAGCTAATTCTTCTCCAATTGCTTCTGAATCCTTTTTTCCTATTTGTGTTAATATTTCAGATAAATGTTGTGTGGAAACTACCTGCAGGTACTGCGACTCGGCTAAATCGGATATCAGCAAATTCATTGCGATTTTGCCTAAATTTTCCGGATCATCCGGTTCTGCTATATTTTTGATATAGAGTACTACCAGAGAATTGTCACTTGCCTTTGCTTCTTTTGTTGGCTGGAATTCTAAAGTCCACGGCTTGAACAATAAAAATAGGATTATGGCTATGACCAAAAACACCGGAATAACACGCTTCCAAGTGCCTCGACTCAAGGTCTCTTTGCCTGTACTTGTGGATTCCGACTTATATGCCGATTCGGATGCCAGCGATAATTCCTTTATTTGTTTACGAACAGATTCATCATGATCCAGATGATTGGTAAATTCTTCAAATTTTAGAACTGAGTTCATACAACACTGACAAACCATGAGATGAAGCTCAACTTCCCGTCGTTGCTTACTCGTCAGCATACCCATTTCATAGGCATGGATGAGATTTTCAAAACGCTTTTCAATACATTTAGACATCAGACATTTCCTCTTTTGCCAGACATTCAAGTAATGCCTTTCTTGCTCTTGATAAAACCAAATAAACAGCATTGTCAGATATCGTTAATGTTTTACCGATTTCTTTCACCGTATAACCCTGATAATGAAGATTGAGTACTCTTGAATACTTTATATTCGCCTTACTGACTTTCTTCAAACATTTTAATAATCGACGAATGATGTTCAAATCGGGAATCCAATTTTCTTTAATTAAGCCCAATTCATGCAACTCTGCCCTCTTTTCGGACCACCCGTATTTGCGACGATAAAAACTGTTAAGTTTATTCTCAAGTACTCGATATGCCCAAGCCGAAAAACTGACGTGAAATTTAATATTCTTATATTGTTCGGCTATCGTCGTCAAGGCATCCTGGACTATTTCTTCATTATCATCTTTACTACCTACCCTTTGTCGAATAAAATAGTAAAATCTGTCAGATAATTGGTGGAATAATTTTTCTTCTGCTTTTTTGTCTCCATTAATTGCGAGAGAATGTAATTCATTGATATTCATACAATAAACAGCAGTTTACACCTTTCCTCAGAAGGAATTAACAACATTTTCTTACAATACGCAATAATCTCAAAATAGGTTTCTCCTGGACCCGAGATTCAATTGAACATGATGGTAAGTATATGGATCAATCTCGATTTTAGCAATATTTTAGATATTTGAAAAATATTGACAGATTATTGAGAGTTTTGCGACACGTATCTTACAAGGCTATAAGTAAACATTAATTCATATTTCATGCCAATAATGGTGAAATAATCCGGAGGAAACGAATGAAAACTTGCTAAGGTCCAATAGGGATAATCTTGTTAAGATGTGTAACATTTGGACCTGCATTGGTATAGCTATTGATATATGTCTTAAAGATAACACCAATGCAAAAAATGGCGCCAATTCTTCTCAATTATACTCCCATAACGACCGGGGATATTGTTAATGACGGAGGTACATCCAATGGTATCAGTTTAGTTAATTATGATAATGATGGAGATAGCCTTCTTGAGATAGAAAACGACGCTTGACGTGGCACGACTATTCAAGCGGACACAAAAAACCAAAAGGAGTGACGAATGTTTCAACAACAGTATTTACACTGGCATCATTTCCTCACCATCGCAGTATGTGCGATTCTGACTATCGCTCTCGCATCAACAACAATTGCCGCTCCGGCGAACTTCACTCGAATCACCACAGGCCCCCACGTTACTGATGGGGGATCGTCTTTTGGCATAAGTTGGATAGACTACGATAACGACGGCTGGTTGGACATTCATGTGGGAAATTCCGCGACGAATGAAAACAACTTCCTGTATCACAACGAAGGTGACGGGACCTTTACAAGAATCACTGCCGACCCGATCGCCAATGTTATGGCACGTTCCTACACACAAGCCTGGGGTGATTACGACAACGATGGTGATGAGGATGTCTATGTCGGTCGGCATAATTACAGGACCAACCAGTTCTACACCAACAATGGTGACGGGACTTTCGCCAAGATCGACACGGCCGGTGATCTCACGACAGATGCCGCATGCTCAAACACGCATGCATGGATTGATATCGACAATGATGGTGATCTGGATCTCTACACCCAGACTGAAACCAACAGTCTGCCGTGGTCAGCTGCCAATGCGATGTATCGCAACGATAACGGGATCTTCGTAAAGATTACGACCGGGGAGATTGTGACCGATGTCAACAATGCACACGGTATGAGTTGGTCGGATTATGACAATGATGGTGACATGGATTTGTTCGTGGCCAATGCATTTTTTGCCAACCCTCAACCGGATCCAGCGGACTTTATGTATGAGAACTGTCTTTATCGAAACGAAGGTGATTTTAATTTCACAAAGATCGTATCAGAGCCAATAGTAACCGATAGAGCAATATCGTATGGCCCCAGTTTAGGTGATTATGACAATGACGGTGACCAGGATCTATTTGTCGCTAATGGCTATTTGGATTTACCGAATTTTCTCTACAGTAATAACGGTGATGGCTCTTTTACCAGGATTACAACTGGCGAAATGGTTACCGACGAATCTCCTAACTTCTGTAGTAGTTGGGCAGACTATGATAATGATGGCGACCTGGATTTGTTTGTGACAACATGGGCATATCAACAAAACCGGGCTAATCAATTGTATGAGAACAACGGTGACGGTACGTTCACACGAATCATGTCCGGGGCATTGGTCAGTTTTGAAAGCGAGTTTTTTGGTCCGGCTTGGGGTGATTATGACCGCGATGGTGATCTGGACGTGTTTATTACCAGGTCTCAGAATGATAACCTTCTCTTTCGAAATGACGGTAATGGTAACAACTGGCTGAATGTGAAGTGTGTCGGAACGGTCTCTAATGCTTCTGCAATTGGTGCCAAGGTTCGCATCAAGGCTAATATTTCTGGTGGTCCGGTTTGGCAACTGCGCGAGATTTCCCCTGCCGCCAGTTACTGCGTGCACCATGCCATAAACGCCCATTTCGGACTTGGTGACGCCGCCATCATTGATTCCATCATTGTAGAATGGCCGAGCGGAGTCGTCAATGTTATAACTGACGTTGCCATAAATCAATATATAGAAATGATTGAATTAAATTGTGGTGACGCCAACGGCGATGGTGATGTCAATGTCGGCGACGCCGTGTATATTATCAATACTGTTTTTAAAGGCGGACCTGCCCCCTATCCTATCGAAGCGGGCGATGCCAATAGCGATGGCGCGTGTAATGTCGGTGACGCCGTTTATTTAATCAATCATGTATTTAAAGGCGGTCCGGGACCATGTGAGGAAAGTAAATAAGGTTGAGACTACAAATCTGTATCCCACCCACGGCATAATCGCTCCTCCTCTGATTATGCCGTAACATAACTGTTACCTATGTCGTGAGTCCAATCTGTTACCTATCTTGTGAGTTTGTACTAGTAGCAGCCTTGATAGGTCAAAAAACCTTTGTTGCCGAAGGCTGATTCGCCAGTTTTTTCTCTTAAATAAATCCTTTCGAAAGGGGTGGACAAAATCGCCTCTGATGATTATATTTGGAATCTTTTCTGAGCCGCTATAATTGCGGTCGGGAAGTAAAAAACGATTTAGTAGACAGGCAATTTTGGGAATTTACATTAAGCCAGTGAGAAAGAAAATATGCTTGAGAATCTGGAAAATATTAATACGATATTAGCCACCGATTGCGGTTCGACAACTACCAAAGCAATCCTGATAGAAAAACGAGAAGGCGAGTTTCGCCTTTTAGCCCGCGGCGAAGCGCCAACGACTGTCGAAGCTCCTTTTGAGGACGTTACTATGGGAGTTCTTAATGCCGTAGCCGAAGTGGGTGAGTTAACCAATAAAACTTTACTTGATGAAAACGATAAAATCATCTCACCGGCTGACGGCGATCGAGGATGCGATATTTATATTTCAACATCTTCGGCCGGAGGCGGTTTGCAGATGATGGTCGCTGGCGTAGTCCGTTCTATGACGGCCGAGTCGGCCGAACGCGCGGCTTTGGGCGCGGGCGCTATTGTTATGGATGTTATCGCATCCAACGATAAGCGTCGTCCCCATCAGCAAATTGAAAGAATTCGTCATCTACGCCCCGATATGATTTTGTTATCGGGAGGTATTGATGGCGGAACCACCTCGCATGTAGTGGAAATCGCCGAATTGATCTCCGCGGCCGACCCCAAACCGCGTCTGGGCTCGGGATATAATCTCCCCGTTATATTCGCTGGAAATATCGAAGCCCGCGGGGCCATCAAAGACACGTTGGAAAATAAAGTCGATTTGGGCATCGTTGAAAATCTTCGCCCGGTTCTGGAGCGCGAAAATCTTCATCCGGCCCGCGAAAAAATTCATGATTTATTTATGGAGCATGTCATGGCTCAGGCTCCGGGTTATTCAAAGCTGATGAAATGGGCCGATGCTCCGATTATGCCGACGCCGGGAGCGGTGGGATTGATTATAAAAACTATCGCCGATCTGGGTAATATGGAAGCGGTTGGAGTCGATATCGGCGGCGCCACGACCGATGTTTTTTCTGTTTTTCGTCCCGACGGCGGGGAAGGAGTCTTTAACCGGACGGTTTCGGCCAATTTGGGAATGAGTTATTCGATTTCAAATGTCTTCGCTGAGGCGACTTTGCCGAATGTTATGCGCTGGGTTCCATTCGACATGGATGAACGCGATCTGCGCAACCGAGTTAAAAATAAGATGATCCGCCCGACAACAATTCCGCAATCAATGGAAGAATTGGTTTTCGAGCAAGCGGTCGCAAAGGAAGCGTTGCGATTAGCTTTTATTCAGCATAAAAGTTTTGCGACGGTTTTGAAAGGCGTCCAGAAACAAAGAACCATCGCTGACGCTTTTGAGCAGGATAGTTCCGGTTCGTCAATTGTCAATATGATGACGCTGGATATGTTAATCGGTTCCGGCGGCGTTATGTCTCACGCCCCGCGCCGCCAGCAATCGGCCATGATGCTGATTGACGCTTTCCAGCCGGAAGGTGTAACCCGCCTTGCCGTCGATTCCATCTTTATGATGCCCCAGCTTGGCGTCCTTTCAACACTGCATCCTCAGGCAGCCACCGAAGTCTTTGAGAAAGATTGTTTGATTCATCTGGGCAGTTGCGTGGCTCCGACCGGCGAAGTTAAAAAAGGCGGAGACGTCATGAATTATAAGATTGATCTTCCCGACGGAACCGTGTCGGGCAAACTCGAATTTGGCGAGATGAAACTGCTCAAAGTCGGCCTCGGGGAGGATGGCCTGCCTTTAAAAGTTAAAGCCTCTTTGGAGCCGTTGAAGCATCTCGATCTTGGTCGTGGACGCGGTCAAAAACTGGAAACAGAATTGCACGGCGGCGTGGTTGGCATTATTCTTGACGGCCGCGGTCGCAGTCCGTTTGTGCTACCGGAAGAAAATTCGCAAAGAATTAACTCCTTGAAGAGTTGGATGACAGAACTTGACGCTTATCCGGAAAAAGCTCTGGATAATAAATAAATATTGCAAAGAGGATTTAACATGCTGAAAATTCGGGTGATAATATTTCTCCTGCTGATTGTTCTTATTCTGGCGGCTGGCGTTTACGCCGGTAATTACGTCAATTGGAATGGCGGCTTCTGGCTGAATTTTCCCGATGATTGGGAAAAAGTCGATTACCGCATTGTTGATAGAATATTTTTGCCCACCGATAGTACCAGCGGTACTTATAATTATGAAGCGGTTTTCGCGCCCAAAACTTCGCCTTATCTTGATGACGCTTACGTGGTGATCGCCTTTGATTCAATCGGTACACTATCCAAACAAGAGGCGGATTCATTGCTAAAAGATATCTCCAACACGTACAAACAGGATATTTACAAAAGCCGCGTAGTGGATCAAATGTCTGATTTGATTCCCGGACAGCCTCGACTGGATCTGAATGATAAATCGATTACGGTCATATCGGAAATGGCTTATCGTCCGGAAGCAATGAAGAAGCTTATGATGCATATGAAATTAAACGACATAGGTATGGTAACCCTTTACTGTTATAGTCCGGATTCTACCTTTGAAAGTGATAAGGCGATTTTTGACAGTGTAATCGCTTCATTATCATTTGAAAATTTAAAAGAGGCCGCGGCGCAGGAAGAATTAAAATTTACGGATGTCGGCAAATACGACAGTTTGGATAATCCTTCATCATCTCTTTCCGAAGAAGAAGCGGCCGAACCGGTTATGAGATTTAAAAACTGGATGCTTGCCGGCGTAATAGTGATAATTGCTATTGGTTTAATATGGAATTTTGTCATCCTGCCGCGCAGGAAAAAATCGAAAGAAGATTCCGATTAGAATTTGAAGTTTATTCAGGAAGGCTGAAATAATATGGCACATGCATATACACCCGGATTGAAAGTTAGCGAAAAGCTGCTTGTAACCAAGCGCAGGATTCTCCCTTTAAAAGGCGAGGTTGTCGCTTCTCAGGGGGATCGTGTCACTCCCGATACCGTGGTTGCCCGGACGTTTTTGCCGGGAGATGTCGAACCGATAAACGTCGCCAATCAACTGGGATTGCCGCCTGAGGATATTGAAGGCTGTATGCTCAAAAAGGTCGGTGATCCGATCGAAAAGGGTGAAATTATCGCTCGTACAAAACCTCTTTTTGGATTGAAGTTTTTTTCCTCTTCCAGTGCTTCCACATTAACAGGGACCGTGGAGTCAATTTCCGGCGTTACCGGTCAGGTTCTGCTGCGCGGAAAACCGATTCCGGTTGAAGTGTCCGCTTACCTTGAAGGTGAAGTTATGGAAGTGATCCCGGAAGAAGGCGTGGCCGTATCCACCTGGGGCGCTTTTATCCAGGGAATTTTCGGCATCGGCGGAGAAACTCACGGAACGATTAAGGTCGTTGTTCCCGATAATTATACTCAATTGCAGGAAAAATATATTACCGAGGATTGTAAAGATTGTATTATCATCGGCGGTTCCCGGGTTACGGCTAACGCCATTAAAAAAGCTATAAAAGTTGGCGCCAAAGGCGTCGTCACCGGCGGTTTTGATGATAAGGATTTGCGCGAATTTTTGGGATATGATATCGGTGTCGCTATTACCGGTTCCGAGGATTTGGGTATTACCCTGGTCATCACGGAAGGTTTCGGCGATATCAATATGGCTCAAAAGACATTTGATCTGCTCAAATCCAAAAACGGGCAGATGGCCTGTATCAACGGCGCGACTCAGATCCGGGCCGGGGTTATTCGTCCGGAAGTCGTTGTTCCTTTGGGCGGAGATCCTCGTGAAAAAGATGAGGCGGACGGCTATGAACAGCAGGGTCTTGAGATCGGATCTCCGATTCGTATTATCCGCCATCCATATTTTGGAAAGCTGGGCAAAGTTTCGGGATTGCCACCGCGGCTCCAGGTTTTGGAATCAGAATCCAAGGCGCGTGTGTTGGAGGTCGAGTTTGAAGACGGTCAAACCGTTACTGTCCCGAGAGCAAATGTTGAATTAATTGAGTCTTAAGTAAATATTATCGAAATAAAAAAAGCCGGACGCTTTTGCAGTGCCCGGCCTTGTGTATTTTAATATCCGGATTATTTCAAGAATAACATCTTTTTGGTCTCGGATAAATCATCAGTTTTCAATTGATAAAAGTAAATTCCCGAGGCCACGGTCCGGCCGCTATTATCGGTACCATCCCATTTTATTCGAGTGATTCCCGGTAAAGCGTTATCGTTGAATAATAGCTTAATTTCCTGTCCTATAATATTGAATACCTTCAAAGACATCTGATGGGGTAAATTATACGGATTAAAAAATTCAATCGTAGTTTGCGGATTAAAAGGATTCGGATAATTTTGAGATAGAGTAAAGTGTGTCGGTAAAGACTCTTCATCAAACTCTTCATCCGTTGCGACGGGGAACATCAGATCATTAATTGCTTTCTGCAGTGTTGAAACTGCCGCCGTTCGCTCCATAAACGAGAGAGGAATATCAAAGAAAACATAATCCCTGCTGCCGTCAATATGCCGCCAGGCGATAGGCTTGCCGTCCGTTTCAACCGTATCCATCGAGGAATTATAGGTATAAATCACTTCATTATTTGTTCCAAATAATCCCGGTAAGCTGGGACTGGGAATCCCTGTTGCCGCGATGAAAACCGGGCTGATATGATTGACGGTAGCGGTTGAATCCCAATCAAGCGATGGATATCCTAATATCTGACTATTTGCGCCCACAAAATCCGATACCAGATACGGCCCGGGAGTAATGATTTCCGTTGTCGGCCTTACTCTGAAGGCAGTGTTGAAATAATTATAATAATTCCCGTTATAGGCGTTTGGATTATAAAAAACGGTATCCATGCGAGACGGAGGAGCAGTCAACGTACCCCAGCGGCCAAAGGCGACGACTTTCCCACCGATGGATAAATAATAAGAAAGATCGTTCAGAAAATCTCCGGGGAATCCACCAATATCATCGGTACTATTACCTGATTCGGCTCCGATCACTACAATGCCGTAATCCAATAATGAAATTAATTGGGCGCGAGCGGCATTGGCAGTTGAGCTATCGGAAAAATAATCATAATTCATACTCTCCAGCGCCTGGCGCATAAATTCGCCGGTAACCTGCTCATTGACATTGGCAAAAAATTGATCCGATGAGCGATTGAGAGCAAGAATCCGATCCGCTTCGAGCGTAGCAGCTTTCATTTGAACCGGATCGACCCCGGTCGTGTCGGACATGTTATCGCTATCGTCAAAGGCGACTACCCAATAGTCGTGCAAATCTGAACCGAGCGAAGGGTCGTTATCATTATAGGTCGTATCAGTAATTATATCGGGCAGGAGAACACCATCGCGAATGATCTGATAATGACTGAAATCAAGTTCGATATTGTTTTTGTGCCAGGTCAGGTTAATCGCGCCTAAGACGGGCAGAACGGATAAGCCTGCCGGATTATGAGGAATCGCCAGAGGAGTTGCTTCTACCTGTGTAATTGCGATCGATGAGCGGCCTATATTATCGTAGGATATCAAATAAAAACTATATTTCTGTCCCTCTATTAATCCATTGACTACATAACTATTACTATCACTCGGAATCAAAATCGAATCCGGCATCGAGACCGGAACTTCATTATAGTGGAGGTAATAATGGCTTATATAAATCGGGTCTAATTGCGTCCATTCTACTCTCAAAGATTGCCCATCGCCAATATCGCTTATATTGGATATAATCGCCGGGGGAGGCGAATAATCGACAACATACGCGGTCGCCAATGAGGATTTTATCATTTTTGTCATATAATCAAAACTCATATAGGTAGTGCTATCCTGAGGAGAGTGGTATACCGTTGATAATTCATGTTCATGGACAAAAGTTACATCGTAGCCCTTGAGCTGAAACGGATAATGATCCGAGCTCGCCGATGTGCCGGATAACACACCGGTTATATTGAACAGGCTGTCCGCGAGATTTCCCCATAATTGGGAATAGGCGATCTGATCGCCATGAAACAGCTTGGCAAAACTGTCATTATCGATATGCGCGATCATGTCCATATTCAGCATATAGACTATATCTTCTCCCTGGGTTTCGGCGTTATTGACGTAATGATGCGATCCGTAAAGTCCTGACTCTTCCGAATCGAAAACGACGAATACCAACGTCATATATGTATCCAGATTTGAAAGTATGCGCGCGAACTCAATAACACCAACGGTGCCCGAACCGTTGTCGTCGGCTCCGGGAGAACCTGCGACAGCGTCATAGTGAGCGCCGATAACAATATGTTTATCCGGATAAACGGTGCCAATTTTATAGGCCATGACGTTATAGGCCGGGACATTATCTCGAGTATCGTGCTGAATGCCGCCAAATGAATCAACGACAACCGAATCGTAACCAAAGGCTGTAAATTTCGCCTCGACCCAATCGCGGGCGGCAAAAATCGAAGGTGTCCCCGTTAATCGACCGTTGAAAGCCTGAAGAGTATCGGAATACTCCATGATAGTATCCTGACTGACGAGATTTATAAGCGAATCCAGATCGATTTCGGCGTTTACTATTGAAAATGATGGGTTGAATACCGCCGGACGCCTGAAATAAATTCGAGGTTGATTGCCTTTGACCGGAAGCATTTCGGGGGATATTTCTGATTGGGCCAGTTTGGCTTTGGTCGTTTGATATAGTTTAATGTTGTTAATTTCAAAAAGCGATTTGTAATTGGATTCATCTTTGACACCCGCCTCAAATTCAAGAAATAATTCGTCAAGGCTGATATTGGAGGCGACACGATACATGGGAAGGCCGGAGTGACTCAATATTTCGAAGGCGCTATTATTGGCCAGTATTAAATAATCTCCGTTAATTCTAATCACCGGATCAGCTCTGGAATTGATTAATTTTTCCGCGTCCTGATGATTTTGCAGGCTAACCCGGTACATATCATCGGCCGTCGCGAATCCAGACAAAACCATCATAATCGCTAATAGGTAAATATATACTTTCACAATCAACTCTCCTGTTTATTTATAAAAAAATGGCCTCATAATATACGATAATTTGTAAATCTGTAAAGCTCCCATTTTCTTTATATCCAGATACTTTAAAGACGATTGAAAACGGCAGAAATCAAATGCAAAAATAATTTCGGGCGATTATATTTAAGGAGCGTAAAATGGACTATATGATGGGCCAATTCAATTGTCCGTCAAATGCCGATTTTATTGGCGTTAAAGATAATTTTGAGGTTGACACACCGGGTAAAGTTGTCCATAATGAATAATTTACCGGCCGTTAGCGGGAGTTAGCATCGTGATTACCAGTAACAGAGTGTTAGTGCTTAATCAAAATTATGAGCCGTTGTCGGTTTGTTCGGCTAAGCGAGCTATAATAATGCAGATTCTGGGAAAGGTTGAGATCGTGGAAGCCTATGACGGCGTTCGAGTTCATTCCGTGAATTCATCGATACCTCTGCCTTCGGTCGTGCGCCTGGGTGGGTATATCCGCGTCCCTTATAAGAAAATTTTGCTGACCCGGAAGAACATCATCAAACGCGATCGTCATGTTTGCCAGTATTGCCGAGATTCGCGAGGTCCGATGACGGTCGATCATGTCATTCCGAAATGTTTCGGCGGCAGCGATACCTGGGAAAATATGGTCTGTGCCTGCGAAAAATGTAATAATCGCAAAGGCGACCGTTTTCCGGAACAAGCCGGAATGAAACTGCTCAGGAAGCCTCACCGCCCCAGCCATATAACATATATTCAAAGTTTCATCGGCATCTCCGATAAACGCTGGAGGCCGTACCTGTTTTTGGATTAACCCGGAGTAATTATGGAAACAATTTTATCCGGCATGCAACCGACCGGTCATTTGCATTTGGGAAACTATGAGGGCGCTTTGAAAAACTGGGTCGCTCTCCAGGATTCATATCAAATGTACTTGTGTATCGTTGACTGGCACGCCCTAACCGCCGAATACGATCAGACCGATGAGCTTAAGGAAAAGATCTTTCAAATGGCCGTTGATTTCATGGCGGGGGGATTGGATCCCCAAAAATGCGCGATTTTCGTTCAATCCGATGTCAAAGAACACGCCGAACTTCATCTTCTATTATCGATGATAACGACCGTTCCGACTTTGACCCGGTTGCCGACTTATCTTGAAAAAAAGGAAGAAGGCGGTCTTGATAGTTACGGATTTTTGGGATATCCCGTCCTCCAGGCGGCCGATATCCTTGTTTATAACGCCAATAAAGTTCCGGTGGGAAAAGACCAGGTAAAACATATTTGGCTGGCAAACGACCTGGCCAAAAAATTTAACAATCTTTACGGGCAGACTTTCAACGAACCCGAAGCTCTTTTAACCAAATTTCCAACCATTCCCGGTTCGGACGGTAATAAGATGTCAAAATCCCTGAACAATCATATCGCCCTGGCTGACAGCGAAGAGGAAACGGCCGGGAAATTAAAGAGGTTTTTTACCGATCCGAAAAAACTGCGCAGAGGCGATCCCGGTCGGCCGACGATATGCCCTGTCTATCTACTCCATCAAATTTACACTCCCAACCATGCCGATATCATCGCGCCCTGTAAAAGCGGCGAACTGGGTTGTGTTGACTGCAAGAAAAAACTGACCGAAAATATGAATTCAACCCTGGCGCCGATACGAGAAAAAAGAAAAAAATTAGTTGAAAAACCTGACTTTGTTTTTAATGTTTTAAGGGAAGGCGGCCAAAAAGCACGTAAACGGGCCGCCGAGGTAATGGATAGCGTGCGAAGCAACATGAAGATGGATTATTTTAAATGACGGCTGATATCAAAAACTATTTGGTTGACATTGATATTTTTCAGGGGCCGATGGACCTGCTTCTGTATTTAATCGGGAAAGATGAAATCGATATCTATGATATTCCAATTGCCCGTATTACCGGTCAGTATATGGAATACGTCGAGATGCTGAGACTGCTTAATCTGGAAAATGCCGGCGATTATATTCTCATGGCCGCGACCTTGATTCGTATTAAAGCCCAGATGCTGCTTCCGCGGGAATCGATCAATAACGAGGAGTTTGATCCCCGAGAAGAACTGACCCTGGCCCTTTTGGAATATGGGAAATTCAAAGAGGCTGGCGAGATTCTGCGCGAAAAACGCGAACTCGAATCGAGGTTAACCGCCGTGGCCGGAAGAACGAACGGTTTCAAACCGGATCGCCCCGTGCTTGTCGAAAACAATTCCCTGTATGAATTGCTGACCGTATTTCATGAAATTATGTCAGCTTATAAGGATGATGGCTCATACCTTGTGGATCATCAGGATGTGACGGTTGAGGACAGGATTGAAATCATTGTCGAGAAATTATCCAAAAGCGAATTTGTGTCTCTCGAAGAATTATTCACTGATATCAAGGTGAAAATAATAGCGATTTTGACTTTTCTCGCTATTCTCGAAATGGCTAAGAACCATCGTATTATGATTCGGCAGGCGCGACTGTTTTCGGAAATCCGGGTTTATAGAACCGACCGTCTCTTGCAGGCAATAAACCCACTGCCGACCATAGGAACCATAAACATCCGATCCGCCGTTGATAAAGAAAAGGTGACTATTGACTGATGATTAAAGATGAAAATATAAATTGTACCATTGAAGCGTTAATTCTGGCCTCTCCCGAGCCGGTGTCCGCCCGAAAATTATGCGATGTCATCGGAGACATTACTCCGCCAAGAATCAGGCAGGCCGTCGGTGATCTCAATAATGTCTATATGGGATGTGGTTCGTCGTTTCGTATCAGGGAAGTGGCCAACGGTTATCAATTTCATATATTACCAGATTTTGAAGGCCTGATAAAGAAGCTATTGACCAAAGAACGTACTGTTCGCCTGACCCGGGCCGCACTGGAGGCCCTGGCGATTATTGCCTACAAACAACCCGTTACCAAAACTGAGATTGAACATATTCGCGGAGTCGCTTCCGATGGAGTTTTGCATAATCTCCTTAATCATAAGTTAATCTTAATCGCCGGTCGCGCCGAAACGCCCGGACGACCGTTGCTTTATAAAACGTCATCCGAATTTTTGAAATTCTTCGGTCTGAATAGAATATCAGATTTACCTCGCATGGACGAAATCGAGGAAATGATTAAGCTGGCCGAAGAGCCCAAAGAACAGACCGCATTGCCCTTTGAAGAAATAAAAGAGCAAGAGGCTTTTGAAATAAACGATAAAGATAGCGACGAATCGGCAATTATGGAAACTAATGAGGATGAAATTCCTGAAGGTGTTTCCATCGCGGTTGATGATTTTGCAGGCGATCAAAATGTCGAATCGGTCGAATCTCGTATTGAGCATATTGACTCGAAACCGGAAGAAATTGTCGAACTGCCGCGCGAAGTTAGCGAAACAAATATGTTCAGCACCGAACTCAAAATTGATTCGCTGGATGCGGAAGATAAATCCGTTTCTGACAAAGATGAAACCTCACCTGAGCCAGTTGATCGATTCGAATTGCCGGAAGATAGTCAGGATACACGGGAAGATGGGGAAGAAGAGCCAAATGAAAAAGCTGCAATAATCTCTCCCGATTCCGGCCCCCGCTCGATTATCATCGAAAATCCGGATGACGCTGATAATCCTGCTCCGGTATATTTCAATGAACGAGAAACTGCCGATAACGAATCGGATGATGCCGAATATAATCAAGACAGTTAATCATCCGGTTTATTCCAATTATGAGAATAAATAAATTTCTGACCCGATGCGGCGTGTCATCGCGCCGCCAGGCCGACGTGCTTATCCAAAAGGGAAAAGTAACTGTCAATGGTAAAGTTCTGGAATCTCCCGGCCATATTGTCGATGCGGCCAAAGATGTTGTTTGCGTCGATGGCAAACGTGTAACGCCGATTGATGATTTCACCCATATCGTTTTAAATAAACCAAGCGGATACTTAACTTCGCGCAACGATCCCCACCACAAAACAACGGTAATTGATCTTCTCAAAGATATACCCCAGCGGATCAATCCGGTCGGGCGTTTGGATTTGGATACCGAAGGCGTTTTGCTTTTAACCAATGACGGTGAATTAGCTTTTCGGCTTACACATCCCCGTTATAGCATCAAAAGGGTTTATCGAGCTCGTGTAAAAGGAAAGATGGTGAGTGAGACGTTAAGTCTATTTCAAAAAGGAATTAAACTCCCGGATGGCGCCGTGGGAAAAGCCAATGTTTCGATAATTTCAACGAGTGTGAACCAGAGCGAGATCGAATTGGAACTGACCGAAGGACGCAAGCGGGAAGTCAAACATCTGTGCGAGGCGGCAGGCCATCCGGTAATTAAGCTAAAGCGAATATCGTTTGGAGGAATTACCTGCCGGGGATTGAAAAAGGGGAGATGGCGCGAATTAACCGATGCGGAAATCGATAATCTAAAAAGTATAACGGGACTGACCGGATAATTCTTAATCGGGCCGCATTATTTTTTGTTGATTTCGCACAATTTGCCGATAATATTCAAAGGTTATATATTTTGAGCCCTTATGAATTTATGGAGGAATTTTGGGGTTTTTTGATTTGATTTCGAATGATATCGGTATTGACCTGGGAACGGCCAATACTCTCGTGTTTGTTTGCGGACAGGGAATTGTCCTGAATGAACCGTCCGTGGTCGCCATCGAACGAGTTTCAGGCAAAGTCGTCGCGATTGGATCGGCCGCCAAAGAAATGCTGGGGCGCACTCCCGGTGAAATTACCGCTATTCGTCCTTTGCGAGATGGCGTCATTGCCGATTTTGAGATAACCGAAAGACTGTTATCCGATTTTATCCGGCGCGTTGTGCGCCATAAATATTTGATGAAGCCTCGCATCGTCATATCGGTGCCGTCGGGGATTACCGAAGTTGAAAAGCGAGCCGTCCGCGATTCGGCCGAAAATGCCGGGGCGCGCGAGGTGTATTTAATTCAGGAACCGATGGCGGCGGCCATCGGGGTTGGGCTCCCGGTCAGTCAGCCGTCCGGTACAATGGTTATTGATGTCGGGGGCGGCACCTCCGAAATCGCCGTAATCGCTCTCAACGGCATTGTCAATAATATATCAATCCGCATTGCCGGTGATGACCTCAATGAGGCCATCATAATGTATCTTCGGAAAAACTATAATCTCCTAATCGGCGAGCTTACCGCCGAAGAGTTGAAAATAAATATCGGCTCGGCATTCCAGCTCGAGCAGGAACTGTCAATGGAAGTCAAAGGCCGCGATCTTGTTGCCGGAGTCCCCAAAAGCATCAAACTTTCGTCAGTGCAGATTCGCGAAGCGTTGGCAGAACCGATCGAAGCAATTGTCGAGGCAGTGCGGCGGTCTCTCGAACAAACGCCTCCGGAATTGGCTTCCGATATTCTCGAACGAGGCATCGTTCTGACCGGAGGCGGCGCGCTTCTGCGGGGATTGGATAAACGCCTGCGCGAAGAGACTAATCTGCCCGTTTATGCCGCTGAAGATCCGTTGACCTGTGTCGTCCGCGGAACGGGTAAAGTCCTCGAAGACATGAACGCCTATAGCAAGGTGCTAATCAAAGCCCGGCCGGATTGATTTTTTACAGCCACACTCATGAATTTTAATAACGACTTTTCACTAAAGCCGTTTTTTTGTTGGAAATCGATGAATATTTTATATAATAAGGCATATAATACTTAGTAAAATTTGCATGAGAGGTTGGATAAATGGCAAAAGTAAAACTTCAAAATACCAGATCGACAATTATTGACAATGTGTCATTTTTGGAAATATCAATTCCATCCAAAAAAAACGTGTTTATCATTTTGTTTTTGATGTTTTGGCTGGCAGGTTGGTGCTTCGGTGAGTTTACGGTTACTAAACAATTGCTTAGCGGCGAAGTCGAAAATCAAGGGAAGGCCTTTATGCTTTTTTGGCTAGCGATGTGGACGGTTGGCGGGATATTTGCAATATTCATTTGGTTTTGGAATGTTGCTGGACGTGAAATAATAAAGATTGATGGATTGCAGCTTAAAATAAAAAGGGCTATTTTTAATGTTGGTTTGAAAAAAGAATATGAATTAGTGCATATAAAGGATTTGAGAATATCACCGGAATCAAGAAATATTTTTAGTTCCAAATCAGCTTTCCAATTCTGGGGGTTTGGCGGTGGAATCATCGCTTTTGATTACGGTGCCAGGACTTATCGATTCGGTGCCTCTATTGACGAAGCCGAAGCCAAAATTATTTTGGATAATATTTCAGCCAGATTTAATATCGATATTCAAAAATGATCCCGCTTTTTATTATTAATTTATCTAATCAGAATTAAAAATAATGGTTGATTATTTCTGATCCCTTTGGTCTTATTTGGGGGTTGGGGTGTCTAATTTACAGAAAGTAAGAAAAACGATATGGCGGGCGAGAAGGAACTCATAGAAAAAGCGGCAAAGGGCGACAAAAACGCCTTTACCGAACTCGTCCGGACATATCAAAACAGGATTTTTGGATTTGTTATGAGAATGACGGCAAACAGAGAAACGGCTCTCGATTTGACCCAGGATACTTTCTTGGCGGCCTGGCAGAACCTGAATGGTTTTCGCAAAGACGCGCTGTTTTCGTCCTGGCTTTTTCAAATCGCCGCCAACAAAACCAAAAATTATTTGAAAAAGGCGAAACGGGAAATCTCGCTGCCGAACGATTTTGACGCGCCTTCAGGCGATGTTTCGCCTCATGGCAGAGTCGTTAATAAGGAATCCGGTCAAAAGATACTGCAGGCCGTAACGGATTTGCCTCCGCGGCAAAAAATGGTTTTCAATATGCGTTATTTCGGACAAATGAAATTTAATGAAATTGCCGAAGCGCTTGAAATTTCGGTATCGGCGGCCAAGACCAACTATGCCGAGGCGCTGAAAAAACTTAAAAAATCGATGAGTAAGTTTTATGAAATGTCATGAATTTAAATCGAAAATGGATGAGCTCTTCAAATGTTCTCCAATGGAACTGCCGGAAGCGATGCAAAAACATATCGAATCCTGCGACGAATGCATGACCTATTGTAAAGAGCTTTCCCAAATGTCGGAAATGCTCACGCCTCTCACGAATCTCGAGTTGGCCAAAGACGAGGCGGCGCGGCTCGAAAAGGACCTCCGAGAAAAAATGATTGACGAACCGGCTCCGATACCGGTGCAGCCCCGGGAACGAAAAATGATATCATGGATCCGAACGGTGACGGCGGTCGCATTGGTTACTCTGATTGTTTTGTTCGTTTATTCGCCGGAAGAACCAAATCAAATTACTACAGCTCTCGACTGGACGGAGATTGATCCGGGCAATATCGATTCCGATGTGCTGGCTGAAATGATATTTGAATCGGATGAGTATATATTGAATGAATTTATCGATGAGTCAACGGCCGAATATATCACGTCCCAGATACAGTTGGATCAAGCCTACGACCTGCTTGAAAGTCTGACCGAAGAAGAGTTGGCCTGGTTAAGCGAAAACTTTACGATGGAGATATAAGTCATGAAGCGGATAATTACAATCGCGGCATTGATTGCATTGGTTCTGACCTTAAGCCTTTCCGCCGATGCCCAGCATCGAGGGCGGGGGTTTAAGGGCAAGGGGGATAAGCATCGTAGAATGGAGAATTTCGAGACTCTTCGAAAGATGAAGCTAATTGAGACTCTTGAATTGACCGAAGAGCAAGCGGATAAATTCCTGCCGATCTTTACTTCGCATCGCAAAAAGATGCGGGAAATAAGACGTGAAAGAATAACGCTACTTGATTCTTTGTCGCATTTTCTAAAACAAGAAAATGTGGAGAAAGATATAGGGCGGGTATTTGAACTTTTAAATCATAACGAGAAAAAAACGGATGAGGAAAAATTCATATTGGCCAATGAGATTTCCGAAATCCTTGATGTTTACCAAATGGGGAGGTTTATCCTATTCAAGGAACGTTTTGAGAAGGATATTATTAAGAAATTGTTTGATTATCGAAAGCGAGGCAGAACGTTCCCTCCCAATGAAGATGATGGAATTTAATTTTAAAAAAAGGAGATTGGATATGAAACGGATTATATTTTTTCTGGTGGTTTTCATTTTTGCAGGAGTGGCTGCTGCGCAGATGCAGGGACACGGTATGGGAAAAATGGGAAAAGCAGGAAAAGCAGGATGCGATAATTTCGAACGAGGCGCGCATTTTGGCCGGGCGCATCGTCCTGGAAATATACTAAGGCATTCCGAAGCGCTCGAGCTCACCGACGGGCAGATTGATAAAATCAAATCAATACGATTGTCTCACCATGAGGCAATGATTGATTTGCGGGCGGATTTGAAAAAACTTGAATTGCACCTTCACAACGAAATGCATTCGGATTCCCCCGATAAAAACAGAGCATTGTCTATAAACTCCGATATTGCCGAACTCAAGGGCAGGGTTTCCGAAATGAAAATGAATCATCGCTTTGATATTCGTGAAATATTAACAGTGGAGCAAGTGAAGAAACTCGATAAGCTCAAAACCAAATGTCCGCCGATGGGCCGGGGCAAAGGTGGTCATGGAATACGCCACCAGGACGGCTGCTGCGGTCGTTAGAATAAATTAGAACCTTTCTCGTTATATCTATAAGGGGTCAGGATTTACCCGACCCCTTATTTTTCTGCCAAATTGGCAGGTGTGCGACAAAATCTACTTGACAAACATGATTATTTACTCCAAATTCTTATAAAATGGATTCTTATATGAAAAAGAAACGCTCTACAAGTATTGACCAGATTCTTCAATTTATCCGTTCCAATGCTGATTACCCGATGAAAGCTCTCGAATTGGCCAGGGCGATGGGAATCAAAGATTCCGCATATCCAACATTCCGCAGGAAAATTAAAAACCTGCTGGACGAGGGAAAACTGGTCAAGCTTAAACGGAATCGTATAGGCCTTCCTGAGGCAATGGATCTGGTATCGGGCGCATTACAAATAACAAAATCCGGATTTGGCTTTTGTACGCCTGATGGGTCTGATGAGGAAATTTATATTGCCGCAGGGGACACATTGACAGCTTTTGGCGGAGACAAAGTTTTAATCAGGTTAAAGCCGGGATTTGGTTTCAAGGGCAAACGTACCGGAATAGTTATCAAAGTCGTCGAACGGAAATTACAGACTATTGTCGGGACATTCCGAAAAGGCCGCGGATACGCCCACGTTATTCCCGATGCAAAAAATATCAATCGCGATATCTATATTATTCTGGGAAAAACAATGGACGCGACTAACGGCGAAAAAGTTGTCGTTAGATTAGTCGAGTGGGAACATCCGTCACTGAATCCGGAGGGTGAGATTTCCGAGAGGCTTGGTTTTCCCGGCGATCCGGGCGTGGATATGCAATCGATTATCAGAGAATACGAGATCCCTGTAGAATTTTCCGGTGATGTGATAGGTGAGGCAGAAGCCGCGGTCAGCGGATGGCAAAGCGAGATTCTCAATCGACCTGATTTGACGGGACTCAGCGCTTTTACAATCGATCCGTCCGACGCCAAAGATCATGATGATGCCGTATCGATTGAAAAAGAGGGGGATATTTATCGGCTGGGCGTTCATATCGCCGATGTGTCGCATTTCGTCGCCACCAATACCAAACTTGATAAAGAAGCATATAGCAGGGCAACATCGGTATATCTCCCCGACCGGGTCATTCCAATGCTGCCGGAAATATTATCCAATAACGTCTGCTCGCTGAGGCCAAATCGAAAAAGACTGGCATTCTCCATAATCATTGATTTTGACAAAACCGGCAAGGCTCTCGATTATGAACTGTTTCCTTCGGTAATCAGATCGCGCGCCAGATTAAGCTATAGCGAGGTACAGGATTTTTATGATACCGGGAAAGCCAGCCCGCGCATTGATCGTATCGCCGATGATTTGACGACTATGCGAAAGCTGGCGAAAATCCTTTTAGCTCGACGCCAAAAAGCCGGATCGCTTGATTTCGATTTGCCCGAAGCAAAAATTATTCTCGATAAGCAGGGGAATGTAATCGAAATCGGAAATCGCGTCCGGCGCGAATCGCATCGCCTGGTTGAAGAATTCATGCTGGCGGCTAATCGCCAGGTGGCTTATCATTTTCTTCATCATGCTCTGCCTACTCTGTACCGCGTCCATGATCGACCCAATATGGAAAAAGTGGAGGCTTTTTCGTTTTTGATATCCAAGCTTGGATATCGCTTCCCCGTATCGCCGACTATGCCGACCGGCGATTTCGGGAGACTGCTTAAGAAAATTAAGGGCCAGCCGGAAGAGGAATTCATCAATGAACTTCTCCTGCGCTCAATGGCTAAAGCGGTCTATCAACCCAAAAACATTGGACATTTTGGATTGGCGTTTAAGCAATATCTTCATTTTACATCGCCGATTCGCAGGTATCCCGATTTACTCGTACATCGCCTTTTGAAAATGCTGAAGAAAAACAAGTATCCGGTTAAGACGACCCAGAAGTTAGGCACAATATTGAACAACGCCGGCACACATTGCTCGGCCATGGAGAGGCGGGCGATGGAAGCCGAGCGCAGCGCCGTCAAGGCTAAACAGGTTGCTTACATGGCGGGACAGGTCGGGTCGGAGTATGACGGGATTATTTCGGGAGTAATGAATTTTGGATTTTTCGTTCGTCTAATCGGACCCGAATGTGAAGGAATGATTCGTCTCTCAACAATGGATGATGATTATTATAAATTCGATGAGGCTAATTACCTGTTAAAGGGGCGGCGGCGGGGTCAGGTTTTCAGGTTGGGGGATAAGATTCGAGTCGGGATCATGAGAGTTGACAAGGAAGCCAAGGAGATTGATTTGTTTGTAGTAGAGAAAAACAGTCAAAGTAAAAAACCTCATGGAAGAAAACGCTTGAGAAAAAGGAAATAGATTTATGGTTATTCCAAACCTTTTGGTGTTTTCGGAGGAAGAACATGATTTTCTTGAATCGACATTGGATAGCGGACTGGCATTGCGTATGTGGGAGCCTTCAAATCTTTTTGAAGCGGTCAAACAGCAGTCTTATGAGATAATCCTGATTGACGCCAATCACTCGCAATATTCGGAATCGCTGGTATTCAGAGTGTATCGAAAGATTCCCGAGGCGGAATTCTGGCTTATCTCGGATACATCCGAACATCATTTACCTGATTATATAGTCGATAGCGTTATCTCACATATTACAGAAGTATCTGATTTTGAGGCGCGAGTAAATTCATGCCTGCGCATCAGGGGGAAATTGAAAGACTATGGACTATTTGGAAAGTCCGCTAATCTGAAACGCACCGCGGAAATGATCGCTCAGGTAGCGCCAACGGATATTTCCACTCTGATTATCGGACCATCCGGAACGGGTAAAGAATTAGTTGCCCGGGCGCTTCATAATTTTTCCATCAGAAAAGGAAAACCGTTTGTAGCCGTTAACTGCGGGGCGCTCGCTGAAACTCTTTTGGAATCCGAACTATTTGGATACGAGAAAGGGGCTTTTACCGGAGCTATCGGTCGTCGAGAAGGCATTTTCAAGCGCGCCGCCGGCGGCACGGTATTCTTAGACGAAATCGGAGAAACATCACCGGCTTTGCAGGTCAAACTTTTGCGGGTGCTTGAAGAGGGTACTTTTTATCGTGTTGGTGGCGGCGATTTGGTTCATACCGATGTGCGTATTGTCGCCGCGACCAATCGCGAACTTCTTGATGCCATTGCCGAAAATGAATTCAGGGAAGACTTGTACTACCGGCTGGGCGCGATGCGGATAAATTTGGCCGGGCTGGCAAACCGCCTGGCCGATATTATGCCCTTGATACATTACTTCTTTCTCAAAGAAACGGGAACGACGCGCCTTGTGTCCCGAAAAGCGATGGAGCTTCTTCTGAATTATGGCTGGCCGGGGAATGTCAGACAACTGCGTAATTTCGTGAGCCGTATAATCGTCGCCGGCGGAAAGGGTGAAATATCGGAACAGCAGGTGATGCAATATATCGAGGAACAGGGTTATAGCGAGCGAACCCTGCCGGTTGTTACAGGGAAATCTCCTCAGGAGGCGGAATTTCAGCTTATCTACCAGGCTCTTCTTTCTTTGGGGCAGGAAATTCGTATGCTCCGTGATATAATAATCGAAAATTTGCACGGGCGGGGAGAAACGGTTATTACCGGGGAAACTCCCCGAGAAGCGAATATTAAAACCGTTGAGGAAATGGAAGAAGAATTGATACTTCGGACGTTGGAGGCGACCGGAGGCAATCGTCGTGAAGCGGCAAAAAAGCTGGGAATTGGCGAACGAACATTATATCGCAAGCTGAATAAATACGGTGAATTATAGATTAAAGATTGTCACATTATTAATTATTTTATATATCTTCGGCTCAATTTCGTTTGGAGAATCGAATATATATATCCCTTCGCCGGAAGAGATTTATGAAGCGTTTGAAAACGATCTTCTGGAATACAATGACTATATCGAGCTGCTCGAAATAGTTAGAAAAGAATATATTACTTCGGCCGATTCGCAAATCATAGCGCAATATCCCGACCTTATCGCGGGATTTTCATCAAACCCATATATTGAAGTTATCCCTGCGGAAATATCAAAAAGGGATGCGCCCAAAGCACACAAGCATGAAAAAACTCTCAATCAAAGCGTTTTATTTCGGCAATATCATAAACTGGAACCCAATCAGGAAAATCAGAGGTTGCTTCGCTATTATGGAATAAAAAATAATTTGGAAGTTTATGGCGAATGGGAAAACAGCTATGCCGGCAATCAAAGATGGTTGAGGAGGTATGCTAAGCTGACCATACCGGGTATAACCGAATCTCAATCCATTCTTACGTTAGGAAATTATAAAGAGAAATTTTCGATGGGTCTGATTTACGGTTATCATGGCCAATTGCTGTCCAAACCATCCGAAAGAGATGAATTGGAAAAGTTCTTATTGCCAAATTACGGCGGGTCAAACGGAGCTTTATTAAGCTGGCCAATAAAAAGTGGAATTGCAAAAATAATATTCGATTATGATCGCAATGAATCATTTCGGGAATTTTTTACCGGTATTTCAATTCCGCTCAGTTTATTTTCAACCGTATCCTTCTTATCTGGCGCACATGGAAGAGTAGTCAACCGGGGCCACAATAACAATACTGATGCGACCTATCTTTCACTGGGATTTATGCCCGCCAATTCACCGTTGAAAGAATGCGAATTTGCACTGGCCTATAACGACAATAAATTAACAACCGCCAGTGCGATAAAAGCTCGCTGGGATAAGGGATCCATTTTATTAAATATCAACGGATGGCATTATGACAATCGGTATCCTTCGTTTTTCGCGGGAGGGCCATCTTCACGTCGAAGCAGGACTCTGTATTTGGATGATATGGATTTTTCCTATTCGGATCGTTACGCCGGAGAAATCGGAGGTGCCGTTAACTCAACATATTCAATGACAGAGTCGATTCAAATTAAAACATCTCTGGGATATGCCGAACGTTCCGCCGACGATAACAGGCTGGAGGCAAAAACGGGCTTTATTCGATATTTATCGGAAAATTATACCGCAAAACTCAATTGTTATTGGAGGTATGATAATTTATATTCTACCGATAAGGCGCAGAGGCGAGTCCAGTTTGAAGTTAATAGAATTCGTTCAGCCATAAACGGCCGGTTGGTAATCGGGTATTATTTTGATCGGTATTATAATCGTAACGATTGTATGCTTCTGGCCGAAACCCGGGTCAAGGATCGTTTTGGGAAATTACATTTCCTGATAAAACTCGATAGAATAAGGCTGACGGATATAAAGAACAATTACATATACGCGACCGTATCGCATGAAACAACGATTAGCAAAAATATCAGTTCATACATCAGGTACGGTTATCGATACCGCGCCGATTATACCGACGAAAGGTATGTGACTCTGCGGTGGGATATAAATTGGAGAATTTAATGAGCGGGTTTATCTTTTTAAGCTGCATTCTTAGTGTATTATTAATAACAAGCATATCGGCTCAGGATTCGCCGGAAGAAATAAGAATAAATGAATTTCTGCCCAATCCATCCGGCGATTTGGAAAGCGAATGGATTGAGCTTTATTATGCCGCCGATTCGGCAATTGATTTGTCGAATTATTATATCGGTGATGCCTTAGGTTGGGAAAAAATCTCTGATACATCTATGATTATTCCAGGTCCTGCTTTTATAATAATGACCCAGGATAAAGCGTCATTTCTTGATTATTATTTTGGTTTTGAGGGTGTTGTCATCGAGCCGCCGGGATGGAAGGCTCTCAACAATTCGGGAGGAGACAAAATCAGATTAGGGTTTATTGATACTCTTGCGTTTGACAGCTTTTATTACGAAAAGGTATTTACCGACAACCGGAGCTGGGAACGATATTTGGATGTGCATGGAGTATCATTCTGGGGGCAATCATATGATCCAACCGGTTCGTCGCCGGGGAGAGCAAATAATTTTAATCCTTTTCGCCCCGATGGTATTCAACTCAGAGTATCACCCGATCCCTTCTCACCCAACGGCGATGGTTTTGAGGATATCGCAGTCATATCGTATGATATGCCTCCCGGCAATTCGTTTGATTTATTCATATATGATATCTCCGGGCGAAAACTGAAAACAATATTCGAATCCTCGCAGATCATACCTGGCGAAATCGAATGGGACGGCACAGATGATTATAATCAGACGCTTGCTGTGGGAATTTATATTTTATATGCCCGCGTTAATGGGGATGAGGATTTTGATTTTAAGAGGACAGTTGTAATCGCGCCATGACGAGTCGCTTTATCATTATATTCGGAATTGTACTTACGCTATTGGGCAAATCTGTGACGGCAGGAGGTATGTCTTATCTGGATCATCAGGTTTTTTCGCACGGCTATGTCGATTTCCACAATGCCGGGGCCCTTGATATCTTTCAATACCCCTTCGCCCTAACCGGTAAAAAACTAACTTTGCAAACCTCGTATCGTTCGCTCTACGGATTAAGCGAATTAAGCGATAACCGGGCCGGATTAACCTATTCATTCAACAAATATCAATTGGCCGCCGGATTTTCAAATTTCGGAAAATCAAATTACTTTCAGCAAACCGGTATGTCGCTGGCCGGAAATTATACATGCCGCGAAATATCATTCGGCCTGTCTCTCATCTATAGCCGTATATCATTTAATGAAAAATATAATTCACAATCGGCCATAATAGTAAATTCCGGTTTGATGTTCAAAGTGAAGAATATTTCAGGATATGGGCTGATCCGCGCGATAAATAAGCCGTCATATATTGTCAATAAACGCGACATACCGACCGAGGCGGAACTGGGCGCATCATATAAAAACAAAACAGGCCTGGACTCTCAAATTAAGTTTTTATTCATCCAATACCAAAAGCCGACCGCGGAAATATCCCAGGATTTCCAAATGGTTGAATACGCCCATATCAATTGGGCTCTGGTATTGGCCCCGGTAAGAGTCGGAGCCGGTCTGAAGTTCGAGCATCGAAAGATGACTTTCGAATACAAATTTTCGCATCATCCCGTTTTGGGATTAACTCATTCGGTTTTATTGGGAATTGGGCGAAAATAGCTATTATATGCGTTGAAAAGGAAACGGATATATAACAATGCCAATACATGATGGTATTAGTAAGCCGGCCCCGTATGCCGCTCGGGCGGAAGACAGCCAAGGCAGGAAATATCAAATCGCCGAAGGTCCGGGGCGTTCGGCTTTTCAGCGTGATCGCGATCGGATTATTCATTCAACTGCCTTCCGGCGCCTGCAGCATAAAACACAGGTCTTTGCCAATCTTGATTCGGTCGAGAAAACCGGAGACCATTACCGAACGCGATTGACCCACACTATTGAAGTTACTCAGATTAGCCGTACCATCGCAAGGGTTTTGTCATTGAATGAAGATTTCGCCGAGGCGGTCGCGCTGGCCCATGACCTGGGCCATACTCCTTTCGGTCACGCCGGTGAGGAAGTTTTGAATATGATGATGGCCCATGACGGAGGTTTTAATCATAATATACAATCGTTGCGGGTCATTGATTTTCTGGAGAAAAGATACCCGAATCACTTTGGATTGAATTTGACTTATGAGGTCCGAGAAGCGGTTATCAAGCATGAATCCAATCATGATATTTCCGTTCCCGATGAATTTAATCCCGATGAAAACCCTCTTTTGGAGGGACAAATTGTTAATCTTGCCGATGAAATCGCCTATCACGGCCACGATGTCGATGATGGATTGGGCAGCGGGCTTCTGACATTGGAAATGATGCGTGATATTGATTTTCTGGCTCCGGTTATGGACAAAGTTAAGGCAGGTGTGAACGATAAATCGGAAGAAATGATTCGTTACGCTTTTGTTCGACATCTGGTAAATATGAATGTTCTCGATTTAACCGCGGAAATCAAAAAAAGAATTAATGAGCATGATATTGAAACCATATCTGATGTGCGGCAATGTCCTCATAGAATTATATCATTTTCCGATGAGCAAAGCGGATTTAACAATAAATTAAAGCAATTTCTAAGACGAAACATATACCATCATTCTCAGCTCAACGCCATGAAAGAGCAGTCATTTGAAATAATTTCTTTTCTATTTAGCTATTTTCTTGAAGACATAAGCCGGATACCGGAAGGATTCAGAAAGAGATTTCCCGATGTTCCTCACCGGCGTTTGACGGTCGATTATATCGCGGGAATGACCGATAGATTTGCGCAAAATGAATTCGTTCGCAATTGCTAAGCATTTCAATATTTGCAACAGTCTGCAATAAATCATAAAACTGTTTCCCCTTCCCGGGCGGGTTCTTTTTAATGTCCCGTCAGGGAACAACTTAGATTTCAAAAATCCAAAACAATTTCAGGCATGCCGCTTGCGCTAAACACGTCGGAGGAAACTTTCATGGAAATGTATTTCGGCTCTTTCAAACTCAAAAAATCCAACAATGATATTGATACTCTGGTTACTTTTGATATCCCGGATATAGGCGTCAAATTCAAAGCGCCGTATCAGGCCAAAGGAATGGTTATCGATTACGCATCGCTTTTGACCCTACTGGAATTTGTGGAAGTCAATCCACAGCTTTTTTCAAATCGTGCCCTGGAATTATACACAAATAATTTCGACCTGATAAATCAGGTGAATAATAACAAAGTGGACAATACAGCTCTTGCGCCTTATCTGCAAAAAGCTCTGGAATACCGCGACAGGCTCAATTATACGCTGAACTGGGTATCGCGGCCCGATAATCCGGCTTTGCGCTCCAAAATTGATTGACAAGCACCTCTCCGGGTTCATACTTTCTATGTATGGACTCCGATTCCCTGAAAAAAGAAATTGGGGCCGGCAAATACCGGCCCGTTTATTATTTTTACGGCGAAGAAGATTATCGGAAAGTAGAAGCCTATAAATACCTTCTGAACAATTATATCCCCGGTCGCCAAAAGCTTCTTAACAGCAATAAATTTTCCGCCGACAAAATCGACCTCGAAACGATAATTTGCGAACTGTCGGCGATTCCTATGCTGGGGGAAAGGCGCCTAATCTTTATTGAGAATATTCAAAAACTGAAACCGACCCAGTATAAATGGCTTTTTAATTTTTTGACGGCGCCGCCTCCTGAAACGGTGGTAATCCTTTCGACACCGGGTTCTTATACGCCGGATAAAAGAGGCGCCTTCTTCAAAGCCATAACAAAAATCGCCGAACCGATGCAATTCACACGCCTAAAAGCAGGTAGTGCCAAGGTCAGGATTATCAGACACCTGGAATCTCTCGGGTTTACTTTCGATGCTGAAGCGGTCGATTTGCTCGTTTCATTAACCGACGGTGATTTCGGCGGTCTTGCGGGAGAGCTGGACAAGCTTGCCATATCAAATGAATCCGGCTCCCATATCGGCATCAATGAAATAAAATCGCTGAGCAGTTCGCATGAGGAATTCGGGATATTTGAATTGATCGATATGATTGCCGAAAAGGATAGCAACCGGGCTCTGTTTGCTTATAACGACATGGTAAAAAAGGGTTCCAATCCCACCGGATTGCTTTTTTTGCTCTCGCGGCATTTGATGAGTTTGCTGAAAATTCACGCCGGGAAAAAGCTCGCCCGCCATCCCTTTTTTATCTCCAAACTGAAAAAACAGGCCGCATTGTACGATAAAAACGCCACTCTAAATGCGATTTCAAAAATCGCGATTACCGAGCGCAAGGTGCGCAAAAGCGGTCTGGAACCGGTACTTTTAGTTGAAAATCTAATTCGCGAAATTTCTCGATAAATTTTGGAAGAAAGTAATAACAAATCGGTAACTAATACAGAACAAAGTACGGAAGATGCCGCTTATATAATTCGGGCGCGAAACGGGGATAAGGCATCTTACGGTTATTTGGTAAAGAAATACCAGAAGAGGGTTTTGCGCATGGTAATCGGTATGGTCGGTGATTTAGATAACGCCATGGATATTGTCCAGGATAGTTTTATTCGCGGCTGGCAGGCACTCGATAGATTTGATGAGACCCGTCCGTTTTATCCCTGGCTTTCAACTATCGCTACCAATCAGGCACTAAATTTTTTAAAAAGAAGCGGACGTCAAACCAGTCTGGAACCGAGTCATAATATACGGTTGGACGCCGGTCCCGACCCTCTGGAAAAGCTGCAGCTCATTGAAAATGACCGTAGGTTTTTGAAAGCAGTTCGGGAACTGCCTGGGCAATATCAAATCGTATTTATTTTAAGACACTTTGAGGAGCTTAGTTATGACGAAATCGCGAAACGCCTCGAAATTTCTCAAGGAACGGTGGATTCCCGGTTATATCGAGCCCGAAAAGCATTGGTGGAAAAGCTAAAGGATTTACTGGAATAAAATGGAAAACGATTATTCCAAATACTCGGAAAAATTATCGGCTTATCTCGACGGCGAATTGTCTCCCCGGGAAATGGCCGAAATTGTCGCGGCCCTGGAAAAAGACAAACGCCTTGCTGATGAGTTTGACCGATTAGTTAAACTAAAGGAGTTAGCTACTCAATCGCTGCCCGAATTTGAAGATGAGATATTGGACAATCTTGAAAACAGTATTATGTCCAATCTCGAAGATAAACCATCTCGCAAAGCCTCACAGGAACAACACGCAGCCAAAATCATACCCGTCTGGCGGAAGTACCTGGCAGTCGCCGCAACAATCGCTGTATTTTTTCTGGCGGGACGGATAGCATACCAGGAATACGGTACGGATATTTTATCACCAGCAAGATATAAAATCAGATACGATCGCGATCTTAAGTCTGCCCCAGATATTGATTCTTCGGCAATCAGCGGGCAAAGATCAGATGATACTGCGATTGAAAATGAAAAATCACTTTCCCCGGAAGAATCTCAAAAAACATCTGGACGCGATGAACCTATTCCCGAAGAATCAACGGAAAAAATCGAAGGCGAAGGAGCAGAGGCAAAATCTCCAGTGTCAGAGACTCTGATAGTCCAAATTGATGAGCAGGATTATTTACCCGATATAAAAGAAGCCGATAAAATTATGCCGCAGGAAACGGATAAAAAGGATGAATTCGTCGCTGTACAATTAGCCAGACCGCAATTAATTCAGCCTGAAATTAAGACCGACGCGGTGTCAATGCCGGGCATCGAAAAAAGAAAAGGAGAACGATTATTCGCGGCCGAAGATTTAAAAAGCGAATATGCAATTGCTTCAGTCGATAGCCTCGATCAGTTTTTTAACAACTATTCACCGCAGAAAATCCGATCCAAAAAGTCAGCAGGTGAAATAGAGATGCTCAGTCAGACTTTTACTGATGTAAGTCTCAACGAACCGGTAATGCGATTTTTGGATAGTCTAAGGGCTCTACCAGAATTTGATCTTGCGTCAAAAAATATAGAAAACCATTACCTGAAAATTCTGGCCGCGAGAGAATTATATCAAATTACCGGAGAAAAACAGTATTTTGACGATGCGATTGACAATTTAAAATCATTAAAAAAACTAATAGATTCACAATTAGTCCTGTATCCGGAAAATAAAAATCTGCTTGAATATAAAGATAGATTAAGTAATTTTGACTTAATCGAGTAAATGTTGGGAGTTCGGAAGGGGCAAAATGTTTTCGAGATTTTCAAAAAAATCAGGCGGTTCAGAAAATGACTCCCTCCGCTCCCGCATGAAAATGGTTGCTCAACAAATCGTCGCTCGGGACGTAACAAACGAAGCGGTTCTGGAAGCGATGAGGATAGTCCCTCGCCATCTTTTTGTCCCGAATGAATCGAGAAATTTAGCTTATGAGGACGGTCCTTTGTCAATCGGATACGGGCAGACGATTTCTCAGCCTTATGTTGTGGCATCGATGACGGAAAATATTGCCCCGGGGCCGGATAAAATAGTTCTCGAAATAGGCACCGGCTCAGGGTATCAAACCGCTGTACTGGCGGGATTATTTAAGAAAGTCTATACAGTCGAATTCATAGCCAGGCTGTCAAAAAACGCAAGGGAATTGTTAGACAGCCTTGATTATAGGAATATTGAATTCTACGTTGGAGATGGCCTTGAAATACCAAAAACTCCTGAGGAATTCGATGCCATAATCGTAACCGCCGCGCCTGAGAAATTTCCCGACTCGCTCGTTGACCGCCTCGGCCGGGGAGGTAAATTGATTATTCCGGTTGGTGTTCATATTCAGAGTCTTAAACTGGTCTCAAAAAATATCAGGGGACAGGTCAGTATTAAGGATATGTATCCGGTGAGATTCGTCCCTCTGAGGCGCGATGATTGATTTGTAAAAACTATTATAAGAAAACTTTTTGATGGGTTCCTCGTAAATAAAAGACAGGTAAAATAAATGAGGAAAAGGAGGTATCCTTGGAAAATAAACTCTATCGTTCTCGAACCGATAGTACCATTGCCGGCGTCTGCGGCGGTCTGGGCGAATATTTTAGAATCGATCCGACCTTTATCCGCATCCTTGCCGTGCTTTTAGTATTCGCCGACGGTGTCGGCCTTCTTGCTTATATTATCGCCTGGATTATTATTCCTCAAGTACCCGTAGAATCAGCCGCGGAAATCCAATCCGAATCCAAAGAAACTCCGGTTCCCAAACCCCCAAAGACGGAATATATCGGCTGGAATAAATATGTCCCAGGTGCTATTTTAATAGCTATCGGAGTTTTCTTTATATTGAGAAACAACTTCTGGTGGTGGGATTTTGAACAATTCTGGCCGGCTTTGCTAATATTGGTCGGTATATTCCTGATCTTTAGATGGGGCAACCGGCGCCGCCGGGAAGAGGCCGAAAATCAGGAGTTGAAAGGGGGACCGCATGACTCCAGCCAGGTTTAGATGGGGCATATATTTCATATTGGCTGGCGGGCTAATCCTGCTGCATAACTTTGGAGTTGTCGACTGGTATGTCTGGGAAGATATCGTTGCTCTCTGGCCGATTATATTAATCGCTATCGGAGTAGAAAAAATCTTCGCCAAATCGAAAGCGGTTTTCATTTCATACCTCGCGCCGGTGTTATTTTCCGGAATCGTATTATGGGTTGCGATAGGCTCATCATATTCAAATTTGGATTTTTCCCGCCGAGGCGATACATACAAATATGAAATTGAAAAAGACGCGGAAATCTCCAGCGTGGAAATGACCCTTGATGTCAAAAACGTCGATATTAATTTGAAAAAAACCGCCAGCGATTTATTTAACGGCCGATTTAAACGACGTAAATATAAACCGGATATTGATTATGATGTCTCCAACGGTATTGCCAAAATTGATATCGCCGAAGAAAAACGTATCTGGGGATGGGGCGATTCTCATTATCGGAGCTCCTATGATAACTGGAATATCAGGGTCGCCGATCACCTGCCGTTAAGCCTGAAATTCTACGGCGGTAAATCGGATATGGAAATCGACTGCAAATCATTGAATTTGCAGGAACTCTTCGTTAGATCAGAACGTGGCCGTATCAATATGTATTTGGGTGAGATGTTGGAAAATATTAAAGTATCACTTGAGGGAGAAGATGCCAACTTCTCAGTTTACGCCCCTGAAAACAGCGGTATCAAAGTTTCCGGATACGGCGATGATTTACGCCGTTTGTTTGAGAGAATCGGCTTTATTGAAACCGATGACGCCTATACTAATCCCGATTATAATTCACGATTAAACAAAATTGAACTTGAGCTTTCGCCGGATATATCCCAGCTGTCGATAGATTTTTATTAGTATTAAAGAGTAGAATAAATTTACACAGTCCAATGAGTTTTTATTTATTATTGCGGCCGTTTTTTTTGAATATTAAAATGTTTCCCCATCAATCAATTGTCGGTTAATGGTCAATTGGAAAATATTATGCAACATTTTGCGCAAGCTCCAAACATTCACAAACAGGAACATTATATTCGATAAAGTCATTTTGTAAAAATGTTCAAAATCTAAAATAGTGAAGCGTAGATTTCATCAATCCTCATAATCTGTTGTTAATCAATGTGGTATTGGGGTTTGTCGAAGTCACAAATCGCTTGACATATCTTCTGTTTCTCTTATATTTTGGTTAAAGTAAGGCACTTCATCCCCACCGATTGATAGTGCTTTTTTACTGCTTGAGAAAATTTCAATTTACGCATCTGGTATGCTACATGGTCAGGTAAGGAGTAATTTCCAATAAGCTGATAGATGTGACATTACGCCTTAGTATTAAAACATAAAACCATGGAATTCCGCTTTGTAAATAAACTCTGGAGGACCGATGTTCAGATCTGGAAATAGATTCCTCAAAATTCTGTTATTATTTTTAATTCTGGCTGTTCCGATATCGGCGGCGGATAAATATGAAAGCGATCTCTCACTCTTCTATGACCCCAATACCGGCAATCAGGTTACCAGCCCTCCACCGAATTATTCTTTGCTTGATTCCAAACACTTAATCGGCGGTCCTCCGTTTGAGACGCTAAATACGCCCGGAATGACTGGATATTATGTCTTTCTTGATAGCGTGACAAATAAATGGTACGTATGCGGAATAATTGTTCCTGGCATCATCGGATATGAACAACTCCATGGCTCGATTCTTGTTCAGCTTGACCGGGAACCAGCCCCCAATGTAAACGTCTGGCCGATAGGTTTCGAAACCTCCGAAGATTACGTCAAAAACGACCGCTGGGGCTGGGTCAAACATTCTGACTCGATCGCGGAAAATCTTTATGAGATTTGGTGGGACATTACCATAGATTTTGCCCGTCTCGAATCTATTACCGATAATTACGACACCGTCGGAATCTGCTTTGACGGATGCGCGGTGGATTTCAATATCTGGGCAACCGGCCATTTCGCTCCCTTTGACGCCGACCAACTCCTCTTGGGCAAAGATCGAATCCCGATTTCGTATCTTCCCGATTTTGAAGATACATACGCCGGAATTTACGATAAATATCAGGATACCGCTTCGGGGCGCGGGGCCAATATGACGATGTATACGCCGGTACCTCTGCCGGGAGCGACCTATGATAAAATCGGGGAATTACCCTCCAGCAGTGAATTCAACGGGAGCTACGTATACGAAGGCAACGGCCTGCAATTTTCCGTGTCATCCTGCTCGGGAAATAATAAGCCAATCTTCGATCCGCCCCTGGGAAATTTATCGTATTTGGACATGTGCCCGGGCGAAAAGATTTCTAAATTTATTACCGTCACCGACCGCAATCCCGGCGATATCATTACACTAACTCAGATTTCCGGTCCGGGGCTGTTATCAACAGCGCCTGGGACTTCTCCGGTTTACGGCAATTATACCTGGATTCCTACCGACCCCGGGCAATATATTGCTATTTTCAAAGCTACTGATACAAAAGGCAACGAAACTCTCGATTCCCTGATCATTGACGTCCAATTTAATCAACCGCCCGTTGCTAATGATGGAGATACTACCCTAACGTCGTGCGATCCTAATGTTGCCGTTTGTTACAATGTCGAAGCTGCCGACCCCGATGGTGATATGTTAACTTTTATGTTAATCGGCGGGGGAATGCACGATCCGAATATTTATGAATTAATTCCCGCTATCAATACCGAGAATATCAATGTAACTATTGATCCGGAAACCGGAGCTTTGTGTCTGACAACTCACATTGAAGGAGTGTATGAATATCAAGTTGAAGTTTCAGATAACTGCGGCGCGGACACGGCTACAATTATTTTTAACATAGACATGAATAATCAGCCGATTATCCATACTTTCGATTCGCTGGTTATGTTATGCGCTCCCGATTCGATCTGTTTTGATATCTCGGCATCGGATCCTGACGTCAACGATAGTGTTTCAATAGTGCTGCTAAGCGGACCGGGGATATTTAACCTGACCG